>CANGXE010000018.1 GCA_947457525.1 Bacteroidota bacterium
GAGTTCATTTACACCTATGATGAAAACTATACACCAATTGACACGCTTACACAAATTATCACTCACAGCAACTCTACAATTGCCTTTTCACCTTCGGTCATCGCTTCGTTGGGCTTAACTATTCGTCCGCTAAAAGGTTTCGAACTTTCCTTAATCAACAAAGCCGTGAGCAAACAATACTTAGACAACACCTCTAACGAAGACCGAAAGCTGAAACCATTTTACTACACTAACCTCCGCGCCAGCTATCAATTGCCGTTGCAGCGCACCGACAAGGAGATAAAATTCACCTTGCTTTGCAATAACATCTTCAACAGTTTGTTCGAAAACAATGGTTATACTTTCAGCGAACGATACACTTACACCGATGAGTTCAATCAGTTACAAGTCACCCCAACAAGCACCTACAACTACTATTACCCTCAAGCCGGATTCAACTTCTTAGTGGGAATGAATGTGCGGTTTTAGTAGAGTGCTAGCCGAAAGCAGACACAACTCATACTGACCTGGCATACATTTTTGTAATACTTACTTGCCATGCGATTACATAAAAAAGCCGATAGCTAGATCAACTATCGGCTTTGCTTATAATGTAAATAGGGTAACTATTTCCCTATTTTCGCAATCGCTTCTTTGAGCGCTTGAGCAGAAGAATCTTTGATGTTTTCTTCTTGCGCGCGAATGATGGCGTAGTCGCAAGCCTTAGAAGCTTCTTTATAGTTCTCTAATTTATAAAGCAAGTAAGCGTAAGTCAAATTGTAAGTGTACTTATTGTCTTTATTGATGGCTTCAAATGCCCATTTGCTGGCTTTAGTGAGTTGCGCTTTGTCCTCAATGTTGAGGTAATAATTCCAAGCGGCTTCATTCAATTCTTGTGGGGTGTAACTACCATTTTTCTTTAGATAGCTAGTCGCAGTTTTATCATAGTTTACCCAATCGCCTACTTTTGAATAGTAGTTTAACGACATCTGTTGGATGCGTTCAGCGGAACCACTAGTTTTATTATTTTTCACCAACTCAATCGCGCGATTAAACAAAGCCGCATCGCCTTTATTAAAAGCTGCGTCATTCGCTGCTTTTTCGGCAATAGTGTTTAGCTTTTTATTGACTGCATCTTCGGACAAAGCGCTATTGAAAGCAGCTTTGTTTTTGATAATATAATTGAGTGAAGGCGCGTTAATGTCGTTGGTGACATTAAAAATAGTGCGGGTGTGCTTGGCTTGCGCTAAATCTTTCTCGGTAAGTTTGCTCAAGTAAGCCTCTAATGCAGGGCCGGTGGGTTCATTAGCATTATTCAATGCTGAAACATAGTCCGACAAAAAGTTGACATCGCGATTGCCTTCGTCATACTGTTTGTGCATTCCGGCCAAAATACCCGGAGCCGGGTCGAGTGCTTTTTTACCATTTTGAATAAGTCCTGCTGGATCAAGCCCTCCCACCACTTTGTGTACCACATCACCATTCCCGTTTAGCCAAAGTAAAGTCGGATAAGCACGTATAGCATACTTAGCTGCGAGATTTGGTCCTTCACCACGCTCCATGTCAAATTTGGTATTGATAAAACTCTTGTTGTAGTATTCCCCAACAGCAGGGTCGGGGAAAACCATTGACGACAAGCGTTTGCAAGGGCCACACCAAGTCGTAAAACAATCCATAAAGATTAGTTTATTCTGTGTTTTAGCCATTTTCAACACCTCCTCAAAACTTTTGTCGTGTTCGAACTCTATACCTTGAGCAGACACGTTTAGAGAGAAAAGAGTAACAAGAAAAAATGATAGATATTTCATGATGATTAATTTTATCAAAAATAGGAATTCTAAAATCGAGCCAATTGTTTTTATGGGTTATTGTTTAAATATGTTTTAACGACAGTTTTACTTCTTTGCCCCAGAAGATAGCAGTTGTTTTTGCAAACGACTCCGTATAATCCGACACATAAAACACATCTTCTACTTGTTTGCTTTCACTGGTCAAATTTTCTTTTTCTAATATGAGCTTGAGTTTGTTAGCCACTACTTCTGCCGAGTCGAATAATTTTACTCGATGCTGATAAAATTCATCAATCTCCTCCTTTATGAGCGGATAGTGCGTACACGCCAAAACTAACGCATCAATATCTTTCAATTGTTCATTAGCTAAATAGCTCTCCAAAATAGCATGACTGATTTTGTCGTTATAAAAACCTTCTTCAATCATAGAAGCCAACAATGGCGTAGCCAATGCCGCAAAAGGCAAGGATGGTTTTCTGCGAGTCAATTTTTCTTGATAAATGCCTGAGGCTACTGTAGTTTTTGTGGCAATGATGCCGAGCTTATGAATATCATTGTCGGCAATAACCGCTTCAATCATGGGGTCAATGACGTTGATAATGGGCACCGTGCCTTTGTATTGGTCGCGCAATAACTCATAAGCGGCAGCAGAGGCGGTGTTACAAGCAATGACAACGGCTTTACAGTTCTTTTCTTTGAGTAGAAAATCGGTAATGCCTAAGGCGTATGAACGAATTAAATCAAATGATTTATCGCCATAAGGCAGATGAGCCGTGTCGCCAAAATAGACCAACTGTTCGTTGGGCAATAGGGTAGAAATAGCATTGGCGACCGTTAAGCCGCCAATACCTGAATCAAATATACCAATAGGTTGATTGTTCATCGTTGAATAATCGTTTTCGACTATTTGCCACCTGCCGGAGCAGGTGCGGCTGTTACGCCTAATTTTTTCATCACTAGGTCAGTAACATCGTTGCTTCCTTCCGGAAAGTAAACCAAAGAACTTACATCTAAAATGTAGGCGAAACCATTAGCTGTAGCTACTTCTTTCACCGCTTTAGTGTATTTTTCTTGGATAGGTTTCAATTTATCGCCTTGCAATTTTTGCAAATCGCTTTCCATTTTGGTTTCAAAGTCACCAATACGCTTTTGCAAATCCATCACTTCTTGATATTTCACATCAATGATAGGGTCAGAAGCTGATTTGTCGTTGGCGAGGGCTTGTAGCTCTTTTGATTTTTTCTCATACTCAGCCATCATGCCTTGATAAACTTTGGCATACTCATCTTGCTTTTTTTCCAAGTCAGTGTTCATCTGCTTAGTTTCCGGCATAGCTTGAATGATAGAGGCAGTGTTGATGTGACCGATTTTTTGTTGCGCGCTTACTGTGCCTGAAAAGGTAAAGATGGCTGCGATAACTCCTAAGATTGTCTTCTTCATTTTTGTTTTTATTTATGCTTGATTTAATAGTGACTAATTAATTCCCATTTTGTTTTTAACCAAACCCGTTATTTCTCCGGTGTTTTCCGGATAGTAAACTACTGAGCCGGTAGCAATATCGAATATATATGTGTAATTGTTTTCTTTAGCTACAATGTCCACTATTTTGATGTATTTATCATTAATTGGCTTTATCAACTTAAACTGAAGTCGTTGAATTTCTTCTTCAATGCCAGCTTCATAAGCTTGAATGGCTTGACCCAAACTGTCCAGCTCCATCATTTGCTCTTCGCGCACGGCTTCCATCATGGCTGCACCGAATTCGTTCAGTTCTTTCGATTGCTTTTCGTACTCGGTATACATTCCTCTGAGTTTACCTTCTTGCTCTTTCTGTTTGCGTTGTAGCGAAGCTTTCATCTGCTTATACTCAGGCATCACATCTAAAATCTCTGTAGAATTGATATGACCATACTTTTGCTGTGCAGACAAAGTCAACGAACATAAAACAAAGAACAATAAGGCTAATCCGCTGATTTTTTTCACAATTGGGGCAAATATATCTTTTTAGATGGATTGGTTAATTACCGGCCGGTTTTAGTGAAACGCCAAGTGCCGCCAAAATATCATCGCTTTTATTCATTTTCTCACTAGCATAAAGCATAGATGGGCCACTCGAACGATCAAAAACGAAGTCAAACCCTTTTGCTACGGCATATTTTTGTACTTCGTTGTAAATCTTGTCTTGAATAGGTTTAATCAATTCTTGACGTTTTTTGAACAACTCTCCACTAGGGCCAAATTTGGTTTTCTGAAATTCTTTCACCTCTTTCTCTTTTGCTTCAATCTCTTTAATCTTTTGTTGTTTCATCGGCTCGGTCATCAACACCTGCTCGGCTTGAAACTGCTTGTAGGTATCGTCCACACTTTTCATTTTAGCTTCAACCTCTTTTTGCCAAGCAGCCGACACTTTATCCAATTCTTTCTGAGCTTCAGTGTAGCTGGTCAATTTACTTAAAATGTAATCCATGTCTACATACGCAAATTTTTGGGCGAAGGTAGATGCGCTCATGGTAAGCATCAAGCAAGCAACGATTATCTTTTTCATAACTTTAGTTTTTATGTTTTGCAATTTAGACCAAGAATGCTGCCAAAGTAAAACTGCGTTTTGAAATTTTCACAAATTAAATTTTAAACCCATTATTAAAATTCGGTGATTATTCCGGTTCTCTACCTAAGATAATACGGAAGGCACCATATTTAGCAAATATGTTTTTGCCGGTTGTCGGTAAGCCATAGCGCTCTTTATCAAAGCCTAAACCATAGTCAAAACCAAGCAAACCGAACATCGGCAAGAATACACGGATACCTAAACCTGCGGAGCGCGCCAAATCGTAAGGTTTATAATCTTTAGCACTTCTCCAATAGTTACCCGCGTCAGCAAAAAGCAATGCATAAATCGTTGCACTCTGACTACCTGAAAACAAGTAGCGCAACTCTACCGAATATTTGTTGTAGATAGGCACACCACCTTGGGTCAACACTGGATAACCGCGGAAAGAGATGATATCTCTACCCAACTGTTGCCCTTGGTTCATGTTGCTCAATCCATCACCACCAAATTCAATTCGCTCAAACGGAGAGTAGCCCAACTCCTTGTTATACAAGCCTAAGAAAGCCATGTTGGCCGATGCTTTGATGACTAACTTATTGTCTTTAGTCAATGGTGTATACCATTCAAAACCGAGTTTCCATTTGTGGAACTCTACGAATTTATAGCGATCAGAGTCCGGTAAATCAGGATTAGAGTAGTCTATATCTCTTCTGCCCGGGAAAATATTGGTGTAAGGCAATGTGGCTTTTACTTGGGCCATTACATACATTCCACGATTGAAAAAGGTCGGAGCCGACAAATCACGCGAGTCACGGGCAATCGTCAATTGGGCACTTAAGTTGTTAGAGCGACCATTGTTGAAAATGAATATACCCCCATAGTTGTCGAGAATATAGTGCTGATATTCAATACCCGCGGAAACCGTAAAAAAGTCATCCGGCCATTTCAAACGAGTAGTTAAGCCCAAGTAAACGCTGGTAGAAAAATACTTGCCGGTGATTTTGTTGGGCTCTGTAAAAGACCCAAACAAGTTGGCGCGTAAACGATTGAACGCAAAGTCTAATGAAAGTGGTTTTTTACCGCCTAACCAAGGTTCAGTAAAGCTAACGTTATATGACTGTAATGAACGTCCGTTCGAGTTAACACGAATACCCAAACGCTGCCCATCACCCGATGGAAGAGGTGTCCATGCTTTTTTGTCAATAATATTTTTGATAGAGAAGTTGGTGAAGTTTACACCCAGCGTTCCAAACAAACCGCCCGTTCCGCCATTCACGTTGTTTCTACCGCCCCAACCTGCCGAAAGTTCTAATTGGTCAGATGGTTTTTCGGTCACACGATATTCTATGTCAACAGTTCCAGTTTCAGGGTTTGGAATAGGCACAACATCCAATTGTTGAGGGTCGAAATAGCCCAAGTTGACGATTTCGCGCTGTGAGCGGATAAGATCTGTTCGGCTAAATTTATTGCCGGGCAAGGTACGCAACTCTCTACGAATTACTTTTTCATTGGTTTTGGTGTTGCCCAAAATGCGTACATCGCGGATAGTGGCTTGCGCGCCTTCGCTAATGCGTAACTCGATATCAATAGAATCGCCAACAATGCTCACTTCAAGCGGAGTAACCGTGAAAAACAAATAGCCATCATCCATGTACAATGAACTCAAATCGCCTCCGTTTGGATTCATGAAAATGCGTTCATCCAACACTTTTTGGTTGTAGACTTCGCCTTTTTTGATATTAACGATTTTGTTCAACAATGAATCTGGGTACTTTGTATTGCCGTTGTAAAAAATATTGCGGAAATAGTATTTTCGACCTTCATCTACCGTAATGTCAATTTGCAAGTTTTTGCCGTTCACCAAATACACCGAATCGCGTATGATTTTTGCATCTCTAAAACCTTTGGTGTTGTAAAAATCAATCAACTTCTTCTTATCGTCTTCGTATTTATCTTTCTTAAATTTGGACGACTTGAAAACATTCAGATTTATGTGGCGGGAAGCATATTGTGCGGCTCGGATTACTGATAGATTGCCGGGTATTTGATACCACTTCACTTTTATAGAATCGCGAGCGAAGTTTTTCTTGAAGCGAAACAGACCGTCTAAATCAAACTTGATTTTCTCGTGCGTATCCTTAAGCTGTTTTTTAAGCTTTGACTCTGGCAATTCCCTGTTTCCGTAAACATTGATTTGGTCAATTTTTACCCGCGCTCCTTTTTTAATACCAATTTTTACAATGATGCTGTTCGTCAGCAAGGTGTCGGGCACTTCTTCCACATTTACTTCTGTGGCCAAAAAGCCTTTCTCTGTAAAATAGTTTTTACAAGTATTGATCGTGATACTGCGCAAGTTTTCCGTAAAAATTTGTCCGGCTCGCAAATCCAATTTTTTGCGTAATTCTTCCGATTCGCCATTTTTCAATCCTTTCAACGAGTAGCGCGACACACGTGGGCGTTCTTCTACGTAAATCACCAAGTACATCTTTCCGGCTTCAATCTTCTCTGCATGAATAGTGATGTCGGTGAAAAGACGTTGTCGCCAAAGTGTTTTGATGGCTTTCGGAATAGCTTCACCCGGTACTTTGATTTTATCGCCCACCGCCAAGCCTGAAAGTGTAGCTAATATTTTCGCATCTAAAAATTTCGCCCCTTCCACTCGGATGGCTGCTATTTCATATTCTCCTCCGCTGCCGTAGTCAAACGGCACGGGAAGCTCTTGCGCTTGTAACAGTAGCGGCAATGAAAGAGCCAAGCAAAATATATAACTTAAAAAGAGTTTGATTTTCATTGAGGGCTGAGTTGTTCGCTGGTTTTACCAAATCTGCGTTCGCGGTTTTGATAGTCTAAAAGGGCTTTGTAAAGTTCTTCTTTATTAAATTCCGGCCACATCACTTCGGTAAAATAAAACTCGGAATAAGCCAATTGCCAAAGCAAGAAATTGCTGATGCGGTGCTCACCGCTGGTTCTGATGAGCAGTTCCGGGTCGGGCATGGCGGCAGTTTGCAAATTGGCGGCAATTAATTCTTCGGTGATTTGGTCGGTAGAAATGTTACCCAACTTCACTTCGTTGGCTATTTTTTTAAAGGCATTGATCAATTCACTTTTGCCGCTGTAGCTGAGTGCTAAAGTCAATTGCATGCGTTTGCAGTGAGCAGTTTTTGCGATAGTGTCGTGGAGTTCGGCTGCCACACTTTTCGGCAAAGCGTCAATATCGCCAATGGCGGACAAACGAATATCATTTTTAAGTAGCGTTTTCAATTCTCCGCCCATCGTTTTAAGCAAAAGTGTCATCAAAGCGCTCACTTCCAATTGCGGACGGCTCCAATTTTCGGTGCTGAAGGCATAAACCGTCAAATATTCCACGCCTAATTCTGCACAAGCTTCCGCCACATCTCTCACAGATTGCACCCCATTGCGATGACCAAAAATCCGGTTTTCGCCCTTTTGTTTTGCCCAACGACCATTTCCGTCCATAATGACGGCCACGTGGCGGGGCAATTTCTTAAGATCCAATTGTTGTTTTATACTCACTTAGCGAAGGTATAAACGAAGTTTGATTAATTTATTTTTTAAAAGCGGCCAAAGATAAGAAAAGACATGAGATAGAGGCAGACTATCAAAGTATAAGCCAATGTGCTTTAACGATAACTACCATTAGGTGTTGGGCAACGCATTTTCATAATAGTGTAGGAAATGGTGATGCCGCCAAATACATAGTCATCCATTTTGGGTGATTGGCCGCGTTGGTAGCCGGGCTTACCTATTTTTTCGCCTACTTCACCCGAGCGGTCAGACAGCGCAGCCGCCAAACCCGTAGAACCACCCGGCAAGGAGGCGTAACTCGGATACTTTCCGCTCACATCATCCAGATAGTCCGTAAAGGTTTTGCGCACGCCTACTTCGATGGCCACGTTCCAGTTTCTTGCAAAAGAAAACTTGAACCCGCCCACAATTGGAATGGCAAAATTGAACAAACGATATTTTTTAACCCCCGAATAACTCGCATCATTTTGCCCTTCGGTGCCGAGTGGTTGCAGGTAATACCATTTGCCTTGATAATTGGCTTGTGGGTTGAAGAAAAACAGGGTCAAGCCCGTGGCTAAATAAGGCGTGAAGTGGTGTTTCTTCTTCGTGCTTTCTTTGTCGTATTTAAAGAAGTTGAACTCAATCAGGCTCGTAACATCAAAAATCTGTGAGCGAAAAGACAAATTGCGTTGTTTATTCCAAGCCATGTTGGTTTTAGCATCATCAAAAGTGATTGTTCCCCAGTTGACGGAGGTACGCCACGCTCCGCGGTAACGAATGTTGTAGCGATAAAAAACACCTGCCGCAGGACGCGCAAATTTGACAGAAGTTTGGGTATTCAAATCACCATAGTAGTGAGCCGCACCGCCAAAAAGCCCAAATTCGTGTACTTGAGCTTTCGCTTTTGGCACGAAAACCACAAGCAAGCAGCCTAATAACAAGAATAAGAAAATACGATTTATGTTCATTTTGCGGACAGCGAAGAAAACCACAACGCCCGAAAAACCAAAATGTTGTTCGATTAAGCTGATTTTGTGGGATATTTTAACCGAAGGTTTGTGATTGTTGATGACGCTCTGCGAGCAATAACACCAAGAATAGCTGACTTAAACCAAACGCGTGTAAGCACGCATCCAACGGTCGGGCAGCTCGCCTTCGCAAGACATTTCATAATCTTTAAATGTGCAAGGCACTAACTGCTGGCGGCCATATTTTTCGGTGTCCGTAGCCGGAATTTCCATCCACCATCGCTCTGTGCGTTTGCTCTTGAAGAAAATCAAATCGTGGTCGGTGGACTCCACACGTACATTAAACTTGAAGTGATCGGTCAAGGTAACCGGATAGTCGCCCACTCGGCTGTAATATCCCTCAATAAAATACCAAATCATTTGTGCAGCCAGTTGCACGGTTTGGCGATTGTTATCGAGGTCGGTGTTGATTTCATAAATACCTATCGAAGTCAACTTATCACTCAGGCCGGCATAGCGGGTGATTTGGCAAAGTTCTTCACCGGTGAAACCGTTTGGCGAGGCTTTGCTATGAGCCGGAGCATCTGCTTGACGAATGCTTGAAATGTCTATCGTCAACATATCTGCATCGCGCAACACGGGTTCTGTTTCTTCTAAAAACGCTCGCACCAAACCCAATCGTTGGCAGTCGAAGTTTAGACTATTAAGTGTTTCTACGGCTTTGCTATCGTTCAAATAAGTTTGGTAACCCAAGTGCGAATAATTGAACAGATAATTGGGCGAATGAGTCAGAATATTCATCACAAAGTTGCTTGAATCCGGTGTTGTAGCCGGTTCTTCGTTCATGTCTATCCGCTCGTCTACATTTACAACGTTGATCAGCGTTTGCAAACTTTTATAGCCTAAATATTGACCAAAAGATATATCATGGCTGCCGCCAATGATGATAGGAATTACCTTGCGGGTAATTAAATCGAGCATTACGGTGGCCAAGGCAAAATAGGTGTCGCGCACTGTCTCTCCGGCTTTGATGTTGCCGAGGTCAATCATCCGAAATTCTTTTTCGGTGGGTGGCATGTAAAGTTGATACAGTTCTCTGCGGATGGCATCAGGCGTTTTTGCGCTGCCTGCGTTGCCCACGGAGGCACGGTCTTCTTCTACGCCTATCAACGCCAAATTATAATCATATAAATCAAGCCCCACTCCGGCTTGATGAATGTAGATGTAGTTACCAATTTGTGCAGGGTGCAATTCAGTGCCGCCTAAAAGGTTTTCTTTATCAATGGGCGTTAGAAACTCATTTATCATGCGATGAAAATAGAAGTAACTGCTAATCGCTTCATTTATTCAGTTATTTATAAATAAACCAACCGGTTGTGAATTGTAGCGTTTGTTGTAGTTTTTGACGAGAAAGGTCAATACCAACAAAAATTTATCTGCAATAGCATGTAACTAAATCATCAGAAGTGCCGTAGAAGAAGTCAAATTAGTTAACCCAAAAAAACTCAACCATATGGAACTTATCATGTCTATCTTATTAGCTTTAGGTTTAATCACCTCTAGCAATCAAAAAGTGAATTTTACGAAAATCCAATCGGCTAAAGCCTATCAAAAAGTCTACACCAAAACGGGCGCACATCTACAACAAGAACCGGCTAAGTGGGCTACTGTATTGTTTGGCAGTTAATGCTGATATAAAAATTAGTATAAATAGGTAGGATAGCGATAAGCTGTGCTGCCTATTTTTTTTGCCAATTCTTGTTGGCGGATATGCCGCAGTTTAAGTAGTTGGTGTATTCTACCACATTGGGTGTGTAGCCTTTCGGAGCGGTCAACAATTTTTCGTCCGGGCTTAGCAACACATAGAGTGGTTGTGTGTTATTGTTGAATTGACTGGCTTCAAAATCGCTAAATTTATTTCCAATGGTTTTAATCTTTTTACCCGAAAAAGTAGAAACATATTGTTCGTTTTCCGGCAGCTCTTTTTTGTCGTCTACATACAATGAAATCAACACATATTCATCGTTTATGATTTGATAAACACTTGGGTCGGTCCACACTTTTTCTTCCATTCTTCGGCAGTTTACACACGCCCACCCTGTGAAATCTATCAAAATAGGTTTGTTCACTTTTTTGGCGTAAGCCACTCCGCCTTCGTAGTCGTTGTGAAAACAGTTCAATTGATTAGGACATTCACTTTCTTGCTTCGCTAGAGAGTAAAACTTAGGCGGAGGAAATCCACTAAAGAGTTTCAAATCGTTGCCGGGAATCCCCCAAGCCGAGTAGAGCGTAAACAGCAAAGCCAACAGAGCCGCACCAATCCGCACGGGCGAGAGCTTTTTAATCGGACTATCGTGTGGAAATTTTAGTTTGCCGATTAGGTAGGCAAACAAACCCAAGCCAAACAACACCCAAAGACCCAAGAACACTTCGCGTTTCACGATACCCCAATGCGCCACTAAGTCAGCATTAGAAAGAAATTTTACGGCAAAAATCAATTCCACAAAACCCAGCAACACTTTCACCGAGTTTAACCACCCGCCCGATTTTGGCAATGATTTCATCATGCTCGGAAACAAGGCAAACAACCCAAACGGCAAGGCCAACGCAAAACCAAAAGAAGTCATCCCTGCCACTAAATTCATTTTACCATTGGCCGAACTCAATGCGCCCACGAGCAGCGAACCAATGATGGGTCCAGTGCAAGAAAAGGAAACAATAGCGAGCGTAAGCGCCATGAAAAAGATGCCGACCAAACCGCCAACGTTCGATGCAGAATCGGCTTTGTTGGCAATAAAAGCCGGCAAGGTGATTTCGTAAAAGCCGAAGAAGGAAAAAGCAAAAATCAGAAAGATGACAAAGAAGAAAATGTTGAGTGCCGCTCCGGTCGAAATTTCATTGAGCGTGTCGGGCGAGATGTTGAACAGCAGAAAAGGCACCGCCAATAAAAAATAGATAAACACAATGCTGAAGGCATAGAAGAATGCTTCAAATTTTCCTTTGGTTTTGCTTTCGCTGCGTTTGGTAAAGAAAGAAACTGTGAGCGGTATCATCGGAAACACACAAGGTGTAATCAAGGCTACCAATCCGCCCAAAAAACCAAGGATAATGATAGACCAAAGCGATTGGTCTTCGGTTTGCAGACCATCACCACAGTCAGCCAGTGGCGCACCAAACTTACTTTCTGCAGTGGTCGAACTATCGGTCGTCAAGTTTTCGGTAATCACGGCCTCAACAATAGAGTCAAAAGGAGTTGGTTGTTCAATCGCGCCCTCGGTGTTCTCTACACTTCCATCGGCTTTTAACGTAAACTCAAACTCTGTGTCTTCGGGAGCGGTGCAGTGCGTGTCGTCACAAGCCATGGCCGTGAGCACACCTCTCACCTTTCCACCTTTCAGCACCTTCACCTTTTGTTCCAAGATGAGTTGCTCATCAAAAAAGATCAACTGCATGTCAAACACCGGGTCGTGCTCATCGTGCTTAATGCCTCCGCGCTCCGTGGTTTTGCCGATTAGTTCTACTTGATCTTTTTTATAGTCAAACACCACCGTGGTCGGAATGGGCCCGCCCTCGCCAATGAACTGCGAGTAGGTGTGCCATCCTTTTTCCAGCTTAGCGGTAAACACAAGTTTATACTCGTTTTTACTCAGGCTCTCTGCTTTCCAAGTCCATTTTACGGGGTTCACTATTTGCGCTTGCGCACTGTTCAACAACGCCACAACAACCAGAAGGAGAGAAAGTATTTTTCGCATGATAAAGAATTGATTACTTGAACTTGCCGTAGCAATTAGTCGGTGAATATAAACTAACCTGACACAGATTTGCGTAACAAATGTTGCGCAGCTTCATTAGGCTTAACATTTA
>CANGXE010000019.1 GCA_947457525.1 Bacteroidota bacterium
CAAAGTAGTTATCGCTCAAAAGCGCAATCAACAAACTTCGTTCTATTTCATCGCGGGTGTAAAAATCGTAAACCGTATAGTTCATTCTGTTGTTTAATTAGCTCATTGATTAACTGCGAGTATAGCAAATTTATAACGTATGAATTGGAGAATAAGATACATTATCTTCTCACCCTCAAATATTAAGTGTCGATAGCTTATTCAATTTTCAATGTATAATTGCAACGAATTACGAAAAACAAACATGAAATATCTTTTTCCACTTCTACTCTTGGTTTTACACGGCTGTCAACCTAAAAAAGCATTGCCCATATATGAAGACAAAGTGGTGGTGATGATTGACGGACGAGTGGATAGCATCGTGTCTAAGTTGAGTGATTTTAACCTAGTAGATCAAAAAGGAGAATTGGTCAATGATCTAACTATTAAAGGAAAAATAACCGTGGTTGATTTTTTCTTCACCAGCTGCCCGACCATCTGCCCAAAGATGAAAATGGAGCTTCTCCGGGTTCATGAAGCTTATCACTTAGACAAAAACTTTCGAATTCTATCGTTTACCATAGACCCAAAGCGCGACACCGTAGAGCGATTGAATGTTTACAGCCAAAAATTGGGCATCAAAACCAACGACACTTGGCACTTTGTGACGGGGAACAAGGACACGATTTACAGTTTGGCTGAGCGATTTATGATTCAAGCCGCAGAAGACGAAGATGCTCCGGGCGGCTTTGTGCATAACGGCAAATTCGTGCTTTTTGACCAAAAAGGAAGAATTAGAGGTTACTATGACGGTACTAAAGAAGAAAAAGTGACCCAACTCATTGAAGATATTGCACAACTACAAGAAGAAAAGTAAGGTATGAAAAAGTGGTTAAATTATCTTGCTCCTTTCTCTATTGTAGGTTTGATTGCCATATTTATATGGAATGTGGCTACGCACGGACAGATTGATCACCCCGGCAAGTTTACCTACGAAAAGAAATGCGCGGGCTGCCATGGCGACAAAGGCGAAGGCATTGAAACGCTTATTCCTCCACTTTATGCGGTAGATTTCGCCATCCAAAACTTTGATTCTTTGCCTTGTATCATCAAAAAAGGTATTAACCGAACGATAGTAGTCAACGGTATAACCTACGAGCAACCGATGTATGGTGTAGAGATTTCGCAGGTGGAACTCACTAATCTCATCAACTTTATGGCCCGCGATTTTTTTAGCTTAGAGCGAGAGGTCAGTTCTGATTGGGTGAAAGAACAACTCAAAAGCTGTAAATAGCCAATTTTGCTCAAAACCACCATTTTTCAACGGTTTTTCATCCGGCTTTCTTTATTTGCCAATTCTTATATATTTGCGTCCTCAATTTTAGAAAAAAATTAACGTAAGATGCAGAATTTAAAAGGCGTAATTAAGACGTTTACCATCATTTTAATCATTGTTTGTTTTATCCAATTATCGTTTACGTGGTTGGCTAAAAGTGTAGAAAGCAAGGCTGACGCTTATGCAGCCAGCAAAACCGGAGTAGCCCAGCTAACCGGCTTGAGCGCTACTGAGCAATTGACCTATCAAGACTCGTTGAACCGCATTAGTGCTATCAACCGCAGAAATTACTTGGACTCAGTATCTAACTTACCTATCGTAGGTGGTTTAGACTTCTTGACTTACCATTTCTGCCGCGACAACTCGTTGAAACTTGGTTTGGACTTGAAAGGTGGTATGAGTTTGATTATGGAAATCAGCGAAGACGATGTTTTGCGCAGATTATCAAACAACAACAGAGGAGAAGTTTTCAACAAAGCCATTGAAAACGCTAAAAAAGCACAAGCCAACACCCAAACTGATTTCTTGACTTTGTTTCAACAAGAATTTGAGAAACTAAACAAAGACGCCAAGCTAGCGGCTATCTTTGCTAACGTGGAGCTTTACCAAGGTAAAATCAGCTTCAATGCTTCTAACGATGAAGTTATCAAAATCCTCCGTGTAGATTTCGAAAATGCTTTGGAGAATACCTTCAAAGTATTAAAAACTCGTATCGACCAATTTGGTGTAGCTTCTCCTAACCTATCGTTCCAAAAATCTACGGGACGTATCATGTTAGAATTGCCGGGCGTGGATGACCCTTCACGTGTACGTAAACTATTGCAACAAACGGCTCAATTAGAATTTTGGGATACTTACGACAACCGCGAATTGATTGGTTTCTTAGGGAATGCTTACGAAAATGCAAATGCGCTTAAAGCGAAAAAAGAAGAAACTCCAACTATTGCTTTAGATTCTACATCTACTGCAACCAACGATAGCACAAGCGCAGTAACTCCTGACAGTTCAAAAGGCTTATTAGAAGGCTTAGCTCAAAAAGCAGAGGCTACAAAAGATACTACAAAAGGTGCTGACGACATCAGTCCATTGCGTAAAGTATTGGAACCACGTTTCAGCCAAGAAGGCGGAGCGGGAGAAGGTCCTGTAGTGGGATTAGCGTTTGGTAAAGATACTGCAGAAGTAAACCGTTTATTGGGCAATCCAGTAGTTAAAAGTGCTTTCCCTCCGGATGTACGTTTGCTTTGGGGCATGAAACCATTTGGCGATGATGGTCGTGTTTATGCGCTCTATGCAGTAAAAGTTAATCCATCTTCACCGGAAGCTCCGCTTACCGGTAAAGTAATCACTGATGCTTACCAAGATCACGACCCAATGTCAGGTACATTCGCTTGCGGCATTCGTATGAACAACCTAGGTGCCAGCAAATGGGAGAAAATGACTGAAGCAGCCGTAGGCGCTACTATTGACGGAAAGAAATTTAACCGCTCTATCGCCATTGTATTGGATAACCGTGTGATCACTGCACCAACCGTACAAAACAAAATTGCGGGTGGTTCTTCTCAAATCACCGGATTAGACAACTTGGAAGAGGCGCTTGACTTAGCCAACATCTTGAAATCAGGTAAACTAGAAGCCAAAACTGTAGTTATTGAAGAGCAAATAGTA
Source organism: Bacteroidota bacterium (assembly GCA_947457525.1). GTDB lineage: Bacteria > Bacteroidota > Bacteroidia > Chitinophagales > LD1 > Bog-950. Next base: position 2,981 of record CANGXE010000019.1, read on the forward strand.
GGACCATCTTTGGGTGCTGCCTCTATTCGTGCTGGTTTGATTTCTTTGGGCGTTGGTTTCTTGTTGGTATTCTTGTTTATGGTGGCTTACTACAACCGTTCGGGAGTTATTGCCAACGTAGCGATGTTCTTAAACATGTTCATCTTGGTATGTGCATTGATTTCTTTTGGTGCAGCATTTACCCTTCCGGCTATGGCGGGTATCTTGTTGACCTTAGCGATGGCGGTAGATGCTAACGTTATCATCAACGAACGTATTCGTGAAGAAATTGCTAGAGGTAAAGGTGTTCGTTTGGCAGTAGAAGAAGGCTATCAGCACTCTTACAACGCTATCTTAGACGGTAACTTAACCACTATGGTCGTAAGTATCGTGTTGATGGTGTTTGGTTTGGGTCCTATCTATGGTTTCGGTTTTACGCTCTTCGTAGGTATCCTTACTTCATTATTTACTGCAGTGTTGGTTTCTCGTTTGTTGTTCACTTGGGCATTCGATAAAAACATCGAAATGAACTTCGGCAACTCATTTACCAATAACCTATTCAAAGGCACAAACTTCGATTTCGTAGGTAAACGCAAGTTAACTTACTCTATCTCTGCCTTCATCTTTATTGCGTCTTTCGCCTCTATGGTATTCTATGGTTTTGAGTGGGGAGTTGATTTCAAAGGTGGAAGAAGTTATGTAGTTCAGTTTGACAAAAACTTAAGTAGTGAAGAAGTAGCTAGCGCATTAGCTGACGATTTGGGTAGCGCACCGCAAGTGAAAACATACGGCACCGGTGGAAACCAGTTTGCTATCACTACTGCCTTTATGTACGACCAATCCGGTCCTTCTACTGACAGCATCGTAGAAGCCAAATTGTATGAAGGGTTGAAACCATTCTACGCTTCTGCGCCTACGTTCGAAACTTTCCGTACCAACGCGGTGAAGAGTTCAATCAAGATTGAAGCGTCTATTGCCGATGACATCCGCAAAAGCTCTATCTGGGCTATTTTCTTTGGTCTATTGGGGGTATTCCTTTACATCTTCATCCGTTTCCGCAAACTTGAATTTGCTGCCGGAGCCATTATAGCTTTAATACATGACCCTGTTCTTGTATTAGGTTTGTTCTCTATCTTGCACAAAGTGATGCCATTCTCGCTAGAGATTGACCAACACATTGTAGCGGCAGTGTTAACCTTGATTGGTTACTCAGTGAACGATACGGTGGTGGTTTATGACCGTATTCGTGAGTTCATCGGCTTGCACCCTACTAAATCTTTAGAGCAAAACGTGAATGACTCTATCAACTCAACGTTGAGCCGTACGATCATGACCGTGTTTACGGTATTCATCGTGTCGTTAATCTTGTTCTTGTTTGGTGGAACGCCAATCAAAGGCTTCTCATTCGCCTTAATCATTGGTTTGTTGGTAGGTACTTACTCGTCTATCTTCATCGCTTCACCAATCATGGTTGACTTGAAAAACTGGTTAGACAGCCGCAAAAAATAATCACTCCACACCTAAATAGTTAAAAGCCTCGACCTAGTTCGGGGCTTTTTTATTACTAACAAATTCTTTCACTAAGCTACCACTTTGATATATAAACTATGATCAGTACATTCACATTGCGCGACTTAAATTGTTGCTACAAACGCACCCAAAAAAATAGTAAACAAGAACTATGACAGAAGCTATTGTCCCTCTCATTTCCCTCATTGCGCTGGAAGTTATTCTGGGTATTGACAACATCATTTTCATTTCCATACTAGCCGATAAATTACCCGAAAACCAAAGAAACAAGTTACGTTATTGGGGCATTGGTTTAGCCATGGTCATGCGATTAGCGCTTCTTGCTTTTATATCTTGGATATTGCAGCTGGACAAAACGCTATTCCGACTGTTTGAAACTGATTTTTCGGGCAAAGGATTGATATTAATTGTGGGTGGACTTTTCTTGATTTACAAAAGCACCAAAGAAATTTATCATAAAACCGAAATCGCGGCTAAGGAAACTCCAAATATGCCTGCCGCTAGCAGCTTCAAACGATTGCTACTAGAAGTTATCATACTCGATCTGGTGTTTTCTGTTGATTCTATAATAACAGCAGTAGGGATGGTTCAAGAGGTTTGGGTGATGTACACTGCAGTGATTGTTACGGTAGTCATTATGTTGTTTGCCTCAAAACCCATTAGTGAGTTCATTAGAAAACATCCTTCCTTCAAAGTCTTGGCACTCTGCTTTTTGATGATGATTGGTGTATCGTTGTTGGCGGAAGGTTTTCATTTCGAAATTCCTAAAGGATACATTTATTTCTCCATGGCATTTGCTTTCTTAGTAGATGTTATTCAAATGAAAACAGTCAAAAAAACAGTGTAGTTGTTTAAGCGATTCGTTCAGTTGAGACTATTATTTAGGGATAAATAAGGTAGTGTGACTACGAATTCATAAACATTAAAAGCTTCAATAAATATTTCCACTTTACTCCCGGATTCATGGCAATCCTCTTTTCTCGTTCTGCCTCCCTTTTTTCATTACCTCTCTTTTAATCTTCGCTGTTCATGTTTTAAAAAAAAATCCGCCCCTGTTTAACCAAGAGCGGATTTTAAATTTATAACAAAGAAGTCAACTTATGCTTCGCCTTCTTTTTCCATCAACACTTTACGAGAAAGTTTGAACTTACCCGTTTTGTTGTCGATGCCCAATAGTTTTACTTTGATTACATCATTTTCTTTGAAGATGCCATCTAGGTTTTCTAAACGCTTGTGCGACACCTCAGAGATGTGCAACAAGCCTTGTTTGCCCGGCATAAACTCCATGAACGCACCATAAGGCATAATAGATTTCACTACTGCTTCGTACACTTCACCAATCTCCGGTTGCTGAACGATACCTTTTATACGACCCATCGCAGCATCAATGCTGGCTTTGTTTGCTGCTGAAACCGCTACATAACCTTTATTGTCGCGCTCTTCGATGGTGATGACAGTGCCGGTAGTTTTTTGGATTTCTTGGATCACTTTTCCACCAGGGCCAATTATTGCTCCGATAAACTCAGTATCTATCACCAACTGCTCAATACGAGGAGCGTGTGGTTTAAGGTCAGTGCGAGGGGCAGAAAGTGTTTTCATCATTTCACCCAAAATGTGTAAACGTCCGGCTTTAGCTTGGTTCAAGGCGGCAATCAACAATTCGCGAGAAAGTCCTTTGATTTTGATGTCCATTTGACAAGCCGTGATACCATCAGCTGTTCCACATACCTTAAAGTCCATATCACCCAAGTGATCTTCATCGCCTAAGATGTCAGAAAGAATAGCGTAGTCGCCTGTTTTTTCGTTGGTAATCAAGCCCATCGCAATGCCCGAAACCGGTTTAGCGATTTGGATACCTGCGTCCATCAAAGCCAATGTGCCGGCACAAACCGTAGCCATAGAAGAAGAACCGTTTGATTCCAAAATATCAGAAACAATACGCAAAGTGTAAGGCAAATCATTTGGCAAAACCACCTCTAATGCACGGTGTGCCAAAGCTCCGTGGCCTACTTCGCGTCTGCTCGTGCCGCGCGGAGTGCGTGCTTCACCGGTGCTGAATGGTGGGAAGTTATAGTGTAACAAAAATTTCTTGTCGTAGTTATAGATAGCTCCATCAATCAACTGCGTATCCATCTTTGTACCCAAAGTTATAGTTGTCAATGATTGTGTTTCGCCACGAGTAAACAAAGCCGAACCATGTGCGCCCGGCAAGTAGTCTACTTCACTCCAAATACCACGAACTTCATCCATTTTACGTCCATCAAGGCGTTTTTTCTGTGTCAACATCACGTGGCGAACCGCGTCATATTGCACCAAACCCCAATAGATACCTAAAAGGAACGCATTTTCTTTTTTCTCATCATCGGTCAAAGTGGCTAAGAAAGCATCTTTGATTTCGCTGAAAAGTTCTGAGCGCTTGTGCTTGTCAGCTAGTTCCATACCGGCCACTTCGCAACATTTGTCGTAGCAAGCATCATACATACGGGTGCGGATATCTTCGTTGTGCACCTCGTGCGAGTAAATTCTTTTCTCCGTTTTACCGGTTTCTTTTTCTAATTCTTTCAATACAGCCACTTGCTTGAAAATAGCTTCTTGAGCAAAAATGATAGCATCTACCATTTCTTGCTCGCTCACTTCACGCATTTCTCCTTCTACCATCACAATAGATTCGGCAGAAGAGGCAATCATCAAGTCAATAGTCGTGTTTTCATCATCCACTTCAGATTTTGTCGGGTTGATTTTCAACTTGCCATTTACTTTGGCCACGCGCACTTCGCTGATTGGCCCGTTGAAAGGAATGTCGGAAACAGCCAAAGCTGCCGATGCGGCTAGACAAGCTAATGCATCCGGCAATTCGTTCAAATCACCCGAAACAAGGGTAACTTGCACCACCACGTTTGCGTGATAATCTTCCGGAAACAAAGGACGCAAAGCGCGGTCAATAAGACGTGAAACCAAGATTTCATCGTCAGTAGAGCGACCTTCACGCTTAAAAAATGAGCCAGGAAAACGACCTACAGCCGACATATTTTCGCGGTATTCTACTGTTAATGGCATAAAATCAACGCCTTCTTTAGCGTTTTTGTCGGCACATACTGTGGCCAACAACATGGTGTTACCGTATTTCACCATAGCCGAACCATCGGCTTGTTTGGCTAGTTTGCCGGTTTCGATTTCGATAATGCGGCCTTCGCCCAAATCAATTGTTTTCTTGATAATGTTCATCTTAATGGTTTTAATTTTTAATATATTTGAACAGTTTTAATCACTTTATTTTCAGTGATTTATCAGTTGGCGTAGAAACCATTACTGAAAGGCAAAATACTGTTCTTGTTTTTTCTTAGGCGGGAGTTGCAATATGCATTTTTACAGTTTATAGTCCGAGTCCATCCCAATTACCTACTCAGACTTTTTCATCCAATTATAAAAAACAGAAAGGATGGCTTTGCACCATCCTTTCGCTTCGTATTACTTTCTGATACCTAATTTTTCAATTAGTTGACGATAACCCATCAAATCAGTTTTCATCATATAGTTCAACAATCTTCTTCTTTTACCTACTAGCTTCACCAAGGCGCGAGTGTTGGCGTGATCTTGACGATTAGTCGACAAGTGAGAAGAGATATGGTTAATTCTTTCTGTGTGCAACGCGATTTGCGCAGGAGTTGATCCGGTGTTTTTTTCATCACCACCATAAGTCTTGAAAATGTTCTTTTTTACTTCAGCTGTTACTTGCATCTTTTTTATTTTATGAAGCCGCAAAGATATACGCGTTTTCTAAAATTCCAAACACTTTTAATAGTTTAGGTGAATAGCGTAAATAAGGATTGGGTTTTTTATATGTTTATTTGTGTGAATGAATAAAAAAACAGTGTTCCGAAGCCTTGTTGGTTTGATTTTCAGTCTACCTTTTTGGTCATATTCCCAAATTCCCGTGGATGGATTGTTGTTGCATTTGCCGCTAAACAACTCCACTATTGATCAAAGTAGCTTTGCCGGCGACAAAGTGGGTGGCGTCACTCCTGCGGAAGATCGCCTCGGCAATGCCTGCGGTGCAATGCATTTCAACGGCACAGATGCTTATCTAGTGGTGCCGCATAGTAAGGCACTATCTGAACCCGTAGCCTCCATCACTCTTTGCGGCTGGTTCAAGCCCGAGAAAAAAGCCGGTGGCAGCAACAATCTACTATTGCCTATAATCTCAAAAGGAGGAAGCACCCCACAATACCTATTTAAGTTGGAGCAATCTTTTGGCGACCCATTTGCCACTATTACTTTGAGCGACAAATTTTCGACCAAAGACGAAACTTACCAAACTCACCCTTTAGATTTTGGGAAATGGCATTTTTTCGCAGTAGTATTTGACGAAAGCTGGGTGCAGTTTTATCTGAACGGAAAAATTGCTTGGCAAGGCATGAAGAACAAACTTTTTGCCCCCAATCAATTGCCGCTCGAAATCGGCAGAACCACTTTCAATGGCACAGCCTATTTCAACGGTAGCTTGGATGATATTCGTATTTACAAACGTGGCTTGTTGAACTATGAAGTTAATGCACTATATAAAGACACCTCCGACAAAAACTCGGACAAACCGTTTAAGATTACGATGCTGCCGGCTCAATCTCAAGCTAACGAACTTGGGAAATGTGGCGCTAATGTAAATTATGCATTACCTAAAGTGAGTAATGCTTGTGCCGGCTATAACTTGACTTTACTCAACGGAGGGCAAAATGGCTCTTTCTTTATTGTCGGAAAAACAATGGTTGTTTATCAAGCGGAAAGCAACAGCGGAGCAAAAGCCACCGACAGTGTATTGATTACTGTTCGAGACAATGAACCACCTAAAATCAACTGCCCGGCTAAAAAACTGATACAATCACCCAGCGCTTTGGGCACAGAGGTGTCATTCAGCTTGCCAGAAGCAGAAGACAACTGTCCTTCGGTAAAAATTAAACAAGTATCTGGACCCAAAAGCGGGAGCGTATTTCCAGTCGGCAGTACAACTGTAAGTTTTATGGCGCAAGATTTTGCCGGGAATAAAACCACTTGCGAACTAGAAATAGAAGTAATAAAGGCTGAAACACCTATCCTGAAATGCCCTAAAAACTTCACGGCCTATATCAATGGCAGCTCCGGTGTGGTGAAATATGAAGAACCTAAGCTAGAACTAAAATCGCAAAAGTATTTGATGACAAAAATGAAAGGAAATACCAGCGGCTCGATATTTCCTTTGGGGCAACATGAAGTAAAATACACCAACACTTATCAAACTTTAGGGGAATATGAGTGCACTTTCACCATCACTGTGAAGGATACCTCGGCTCCTATCCTAGACTGTCAAGCACCTATTAATGTTACCTGTCCGGCTGATAAAAACAATGCTTGGGTAAGTTATAAGACCCCAACCGCCAAAGACGCTGACAAAACTATAGCGGTTACTAGAGTATCAGGGCCGGAGAGCGGAAAAGCATTTCCGGTGGGTACTACAATTGTAAATTTTGAAGCCATTGATGCGGCCGGCAACAAATCCACCTGCGCTATCAGTGTGACAGTAACTAAAACCACAACTCCCTCTACCATAAAAATTGAGCCGGAAAAAGAAGCCCCAAAGAAACCTGCCGAGCCTATCACCAACAGAGTGTCAGAAGATGATGCTACGGACAACATCAGCAAGCCTTTGAAATTAATTTGCCCGGCAGATGATATCATCAAATCTATCGAGCCCGAAAAATGTGGCGCTATAGTCAACTACACCTCGCCTAAAGCACAAGGCAGTTACACAGGTGGCATCGTACAAACAAAAGGATTGCCGAGCGGACAGTTTTTCCCTCCTGGCGCTACGGTAAATGCTTTCAAAGTAACCAACAGCAGCGGGGTAACCAAAGAATGTTCATTCAAAGTTACGGTAAACGACACTGAAGCGCCATCTTTCAACTGTCCGAACGATACACTCATTTATATTCCGCGCGGAAAACGTGGCATCATCTTTAATTTTAAAGAACCGGTTCCTCGCGATAATTGCTACGTAGACAGTTCTTACCAAAAAGAAGGCGCAAAGCCCGGTTGTTTTCTTCAAGTGGGGGTACATCCGTTTACCTACATCGCCAAAGACCGAAATGGGAACGTTGGACAATGCACATTCAGCGTGATGGTCAAAGGAAACCAGTCACCTAATCAAGAGCCGGTTGTTCAAGAAAAGATTGCACCCAAAACACTCGACAAAAGCTTAAACCTAGGCACGGACACCATTCAATATGAGCATAACATAGACATGGAAGCTTGTGCGCTTACAACATTTATATATGACGATGGTGAGCAGGACAACGACTCCATTTCTATTGTTTTCAACGGACAAATTATTGTAGACCGACAAAAAATAAAGATCAAGGATAATGGTATCATCATGCGTGTGATTACCCTAGTGCCCGGGCAAGACAACTACTTAGTGTCAAAGGCTTGGAACACCGGCTACTACGGTTTAAACACTTTGCGCATAGATGTATATGAAGGGGTGTTCGTAGACCCTCGCGAAGTGCGCAACAAAAAACCAATTATCTCTAAAGTAATGCACTCTAAGCCCGGAGCCGCCAGCGGTATGTTATTGAATTGTAGTCAGTGATAATCAAAAATAACTCAAAGAGATAGCTAAACTAGGGCTTTAAACCACTCATGGCCGCTTTCATCACTTCGTCCTCACGGTTCACGACATAGTAATAACCTTCAGTGCGCCATTTCTGCTTCGCGATGAAGGCTTTTAACATGCCGGCTAGTTTTTCGCGCGATTTTTCAGTCCTTGTTTTGCCGTTCTTCCATCCAGCTTTGGTAGCATAGTCCACAAACTCATCGAGCATGGCGGCACTAACTTCATACTGCTCGCCAAAAGTCTTCATTGAACTGAACTGAGCAAAAACCTCAGGATGTTGCGATGTGTATTTGTAGACAAACTCCGGAACATAAGAGCGCAATGAGAAGTAATAATCATTATCGGCAGCGGTGTCAATCGGTACAAAAACATCGGGGCGGATTCCACCTCCGCCATACACTACCCGCCCACTGGCTGTGCGGTAAGTGGTGGTATCATTCTTAATCAGTGAGTCTTCATGCACAAACTCTCCGCGCTCGTAGCGATCATAGATTTCATTGTAGTAACTGTCCGCTCCGTTGTCATAAGGGCGCTGAATGCTTCTGCCAGATGGGGTATAATAGCGCGCAATAGTCAATCGTAAAGCCGAACCATCCTCGAGTTGATATTGTTCTTGCACTAATCCTTTTCCAAACGATGTGCGGCCATATACATTCCCTCTGTCCCAATCTTGCACTGCACCCGAAAGAATTTCACTCGCAGAGGCCGAACCTTGGTCAATAAGCACCGCTAACGGTCCGCGCTCAAAGAGACCCGGACGAGCCGCCACGTATTCTTGACGGCTATAAGCTTTGCCTTGGGTATAGACAAGAAGCTTATCGCCACCAATGAGTTCGTCTAAGATGTTAGTCGCTGCTTGAAGATAACCGCCAGGGTTACCGCGCAGGTCGATGATGAGTTTTTTAAGTCCGGCTTGCTCGAGATCGTGTAATTTCTGATTGAACTCTTGGTGGGTAGTAGCGCCAAAGTTTGAAATGCGAATATAGCCCACTTCATTGTCGACCATATAAGCCGCATCTACACTATACAAAGGAATTTTGCCGCGAGTAATGGTGTAATCATTCAGCTTAGACGAACCTGCCGAGAGCACGCCCACCTTTACTTTGGTGTCTTTGGCTCCCCGCAGCTTTTTCTTTACGTCCGTTTCTTTGATTTTTGTGCCTGCCACAATGGTGTCATTGATTTTCACAATTCTATCCCCTGCACGTAGCCCCACCAACTCTGCCGGACCGCCCGAGATGGCCGTTACCACAGTGATAGTATCTTGGACAATAAAGAACTCAATACCGATACCTTCAAAGTTACCTTCAAGCGATTCGTTCATTTCCGCCAAATCCTTTGCGGGAATGTAAACCGAGTGCGGGTCGAGATTTGACAATAACTTTTCGATGGTTTTATCTACCAAGTCAGCTTTATTGACCGTGTCTACATACTTCAAGTCAATAAAATTCATCAAATCTTGAATCTTATTATAAGGTTGGTTGGTAAAAGGCATTTGTTTGCCG
>CANGXE010000020.1 GCA_947457525.1 Bacteroidota bacterium
AGCAACAGGAGCAGCAGGTCCAACCGGAGCAGCGGGAACAAATGGAGCAACAGGAGCTACCGGTCCACAAGGACCAATTGGCCCAACCGGACCATCGGGTAGTGGAAGTAGTTCAGCTTGGGATTTGACTGGAAACACCGGCACTACGGCATCCACTTCAGCCATTGGAACTGCGGTAAACAATAACTTCATCGGAACCACAGATACTAAAGATTTAGTTTTTGCAACCAATAATTTGGAACGAATGCGATTGCTTGCTGATGGTAGATTTGGTTTAGGTACATCAAATCCCTTAAATACTGATACGAGAGTAGAATTTGCATTTAACGGACCTTGGTATACTAAATTAACATCGACATCAGGAGATAATGTAGGTCTAGATTTCATAAGACCGGGTGGAAGGGATTGGAGGATTGTTAACGATGGAGGTAATTTTACAATATTTACTACAGTAAATGATTTTGCAACACCACCAACCGATGGATATAGATTTAATAATGTTAATAATGCATTTTTGCCCATTATAGATAATGTCAAATCTTTAGGTACATCAACTAGAGCTTGGAACAATGTTTACTCTTACATGTATCCAGCCGTATCAGATCGAAGAGAAAAGAATAACATTAAACCCATTTATTACGGTTTAGCTGAAATCTTGAAACTTCGTCCTGTTCAATATAATTGGATTAAATATCCTGATGAAGGCGTTCGCATCGGTTTAATTGCCCAAGAACTCAAAACGGTGTTGCCGGAAGTAGTAAAAGACTGGGAGTGGAAAGTAGATGAAAAAACGGGAGAGCGGACGAAAGTGGAAGCAGAGCGTATGGCAGTAGCATATAGCGACATCATCCCGGTGTTGATTAAAGCTATTCAAGAACAAGAAGCCAATGCACAAAAAATGAGAGAGGAAATAGAGGTTCTTAAAAGAGAAATCACGAAATTTGAAAAGAAATACAATAAAAATTAAGTGTGTAACTAAGTTTATCATCCTTCAGTGATTCTACACTGAATATATTGAAAGATGATAAAGAAAAGATTGAAAAAATCAAGCCGATGCTCTAATATTTAATTACAACACAAGATTAACCACTATCTCATTTTTTGTAACCATGTTTATAAATGTTGCTCAACTTTTTTTCTTTAGGTTACTGATAAGCCTAATCTGTAAACTCAATTTCATCGCCCATAATATAAAATTTGAATTATGAAAAGCGTATATTTATTAAGATCACTCACTTTAGTTGTCTTTTGCACTTTTTCGCTTGAACTTATAGCCCAAGCCGAGGTGGCTAATCCTACTTTTCCCTTCTGGCGGATTAATGGAAATGCAGCAGCGGCTACAAATTTTATCGGCACTACTAATGCGCAGCCATTTCGAATTTTTTGTAATAATGTGGAGCGGATGCGCATTAATCCCGTTGATGGTGAAATTGTAGCTGGTGCCTTATCTTCTCCTTATGCAGGTGATCTTTTTAGTGCAGTAAGTTCTCCTACTCTACCATTTGCAGTAAATGGTTATTCAGCTCAAAATGGTTCCGGAACTTGGGGAGAGATTTTAACTGGCTCCGCTACCGGTTTTTCAGCTGTTCAAGGCGTTTATGCAGGAAGTGGCACTGGGGCTGGCGTATTAGGAAATTACAATGGGACAAATACTTCAAATACTAGGGCAGGAGTGTTAGGAGTTGTAAGTACCCCTGCAGCCAATTCTGGAGGTGCGGGAGTATACGGATTGAACAATATAGCTAGTGGTAACCAAAGAATGGGTGTCTTGGGGTCATATAGCTCCACTGCTTTCGGCATTGGCGTATATGGTATTGGATTTGGCGGTGGTATTATAGCCGGTAATAATGATGTTGGTGTAGTAGGATGGAGGGCGAATAATCAGAATTATAGTGGTTATTTTAACGGAAATCACGTGGTGGCCAACGGCACCAAAACAGCCTCTGTGCCCACCACAAAAGGCAATCAGTTGCTTTATGTGATGGAAAGCCCCGAGGTGTGGTTTGAAGATTTCGGAACAGATAAGTTGGTGAACGGAGAAGCAAAAGTGAAGTTAGATGACCTGTTTTTAGAAACGGTATTGATTGATGCGCAACATCCGATGCACGTGTTTGTGCAAGTAAACGGAGAGTGTAATGATGTTTACGTGGTGAAAGGCAAGGATGGGTTTGCGGTTAAGGAAAAAAGCAATGGTCAATCTAATGTAGAGTTTTCATACAGAGTAGTGGCTAAGCGATTGCATTTCCCTGACCATCGTTTCGGCAACGACCCAGTTTGGGGCCCCGGCAACACCACAGCCTTCTCACAGCGCGCACCAGCTCGCCCTATTGATTATGACGAAGCGGTAAAACATTTTGAAGAGATGCGCAAGAACTGGAAACCTACCCCGATGCCGGCAGGCTTTGAGTATATTAAGGAGTTGGAAGCAGCCACTTCAAAAAAGAAGGAGTCAAGCAAAGATACTCCAAACCATGAGGTGCCAAAAGGACAATAAATAAGAAAACACCTATTAGATTACTCGCTTTGTCTCAAACTATCTCCACAGAGACTTTTTGAGGGTTTTGCTTTTAGTTTGTTACTAGGGGGCGATTTTGTTAAGGGCAAAACGGTTCTTGAATTTATTTTTGCACAGTTTGGCGGATTGTTGAAAACCCGATGGTGGTATTCGTGTAAAAAGCACCACTTTGCGCTCCTATTCTATCACTAAACAATCTTTAAAGATGGCAAACGAAAATGCAATTCATGCTTACTGCATGAAAACGAAAGAAAAAAATGTGTTGATGCAAGATGCAGTTATTACTAAGACAGCTAAAGGCGGCTACATGGCGCAAGGCACTGACGGTAAGGGCAACAAAATGACCACTATGTTGGGTAAAGAAAAAGCAGAAGCTGCGGTGAAAGCCGGTTTAGCTAAAATGGGCTAATTCTTTTTGCTCTAATTAAAAAAACGGAAACCCTTCTCTACTACTGAGAGGGGTTTTCTTTTTGGTCGGGGTTGAGTTTGTGTAGTTTTTTGGTGCCGCGATACATTTCATATTTCATAAATCGGCATTCGAGCTGTCCGTTGAACACGGGGATTTTCCGCGAAGGGCGAAGGCCTACGCTCTTGAACCCTTCGGGGTTCGAGCTGATGATCCAGCAGTCGTAGCCCAAGAACCGCTGCTTGAAGGTGTCGCCTATTTGTTTGTAGAGTTCGGTGATGTTGTCTTTGTCCATCCGCTCACCGTATGGCGGGTTCACAATCACCACGCCTGTGGCTGCGGGGGCGTCAAACTCGCGCATGTCGCACTCGCGGATGTGTACAATGTCTTCCACTTTGGCGCGCTTCACGTTTTCTTTGGCCTTGCGGGCCACGTGGTGAGAGAGCTCTCCGCCCAACACGGGTGGCGTATCGCTCACAATCTTGCTGATGGCTGCGTCATATATTTTTTGCCACAATTCGGGGTCAAACCCGAAGCGTTTGTGCCAGCGCATAAAGCCAAACTCTTCTTTATAGTAGCCGGGCGGAATGTTAGCGGCAATAAGAGCCGCTTCGATGAGGATAGTGCCCGAGCCACACATCGGGTCGATGAACGGGCTGCGTTTGTTCCAGCCGCTCAGCAACACCAGCCCCGCAGCTAACACCTCGTTGATGGGCGCGAGGTTGGTCTTATCGCGATAGCCGCGCTTATGAAGGCTTTCGCCACTGCTGTCTAGCGCAATGGTGCACACGTTGTTGTAGATATGCAAATGAAGGCGCACGGTAGGTTTGTCGAAGTCTACGCTTGGGCGCAGGTCGTACTTATCGCGAAACTGATCTACGATGGCATCTTTCGTTTTCTGTGAGATGTATTGCGAGTGGGTGAAGATGGGCGTGTTCAGCACCGTGTCAATCGCCAAGGTATCTTCCACCGCCATGTACTGCTCCCAGTCGATGGCTTTTACTTTGTTGTAGAGGTCGTGCTCATCACTCACCTCAAACTTCTCCACCGGAATAAGCACTCTCAATGCTGTGCGTAAATAGAGGTTGCATTTATACACCACGCCTAAGTCGCCTTTGAAACTGACCGCCCGGTTGTGGGTTTCAATGTCCCGTGCGCCCAAGCCGCGAAGCTCAGCAGCGAGCACCTCTTCGAGGCCGTAAATAGTTTTGGCTAAAAGCGATAAGTCTTGTTGATCTTCATTCATCGCTCAAACTTAGTGCATTGAAAGCAATAACCCATGTTCATGTATCAATAGTTATGCAGTTAAATGAAAACGGTGATGCGTAATGTTTGTTTGTCATAGATTTAAAACCTATTTATGTCACAAACGTAAAACGATGAAAAACAATTACACTCTTCTTTTTTATTATTTCTCTTTATTGGCGTTACGTCAAAATTATCTGCTCAGCAGGTGAATTGTTATAGAAAAGGCGAGTTTAAATCTACATAAAATTACCACAATCAGACATCACCTATGATTTTACGATAGTTTTCTCCAAATCAGCCGTAAATCGTTTTGCTACCGCAAACGATACCGATAAAGTTTTGCTGCTTACTATTTAAGAATGTTGGCGATAAAAAAGGAGTAGGAAAGTATCAAGCTTATTGTAAAATTACAACATCACAAGCGGTTAAGGAGGAAAAGACGTTTACCAATTCAAAGCTGAATAAAAACAAACAATCAAAAACGAAGTTAGTCCACCGGATGATATTGATACTAATAAATTGACGATGTTCTTTGCGTATGCGAATGACGTTCATTGTTTGCTACTTCAAGATAAAAATGGGATACACTTTTTTAGTACTACCGAAATCACTGAAGATGATAGTTACAGTTGGCAATTCTGCATCCTCATCAACTTTTCTAAGTAATGCTGCTCGATGCCGAAAAAGGCTTTAGCAGCATTAATTTTTTCGAGCACTTCGGGTTTACGCTCGGCTTTGGTTTTCTGCGCTATGAGCATCACATTCTTGTGCGTGTGTGCATCTGCAATAAACTCCACGGCTTTGCATTTGTAGCCAAAGTATTCGAGAATAAGCACGCGAAGACTATCGGTAATCATCTCCGCCTCTCGCTCCAAATAAATACCATGGCGGGTAATGAAATCAATCGCAGTAGGCGGTTTGCTTTTTTCTATGGCGCGTCTAATCTGTTTGTGGCAGCAAGGTGCTGCTACAATCAAGGCAGCTTCCGCTTTAATTCCTTTAGCTAAAGCATCGTCCGTGGCGGTGTCGCAAGCGTGCAGCGCAATTACAACATTGACATCGTTGCAATCGCTGTCCTCTATTTTTCCCGCTTCAAAATGCAGTCCTTTAAAATCAGACTGCTTGGCGATGTTGTTGCACAAATCCACCAACTCTTGTCTGAATTCAATGCCCTTTACGTTAGCCGATTTGCTCAATTCGTTGGTTAAGTAGTCATACAAAGCAAAAGTCAGGTAACCTTTACCCGAGCCCATGTCTACCACGCGAGTAATATCAAGAGGGGGCAATGCGTTCAACTCCACGCGAAGCAATTCGATGAAGTGATTAATCTGCTTGAACTTGTCTTGCGCATCTTTCAATACATTTCCGTTGGCATCGGTCACACCTAAGTGGTGTAGATAAGATTTGCCGTTGGCCGCAATGCTGCGTTGCTTGGTGCGGTCATGCGCTCCCGTAGGAGGGTCTTTGGTCGTAGGCGGTGTGGTGCGCAGTCGAGTTTTACCTTTGGGTAAATAGTCGAAGATAAAATCGTTGGTGGTAGTTTGAATAGTCGCAATCTGAAATCCATCCACTAACAGCGAGTTGATTAATGCTACTGCTTCCTCAAAAGTATAGTTCTTGACTTCATCACGGGTTTTGTAGCGGTAAGTAAAACTTAATCGAGTACCAGCCTTTAGGTTCAATCGTTTGCCGTATAAATTCTTTAAGTTCGGTAGCTCGCCTTGATAGTTGCCGAGCGATATTTTGACAAAGGTGTTGTTGTGCCAAGCATGAGTGAAGTGCGACAAAAGTTGCGTAAGCGCGGGAGAGGAGTGGGTCAAAATAAACAGATTAAAACACTAACGAACAATCACCATTTTACCAAAGCCTTGCTTGAAGAACTTGTCGTAGCTCTGACTCATCTGATCCATATTCTTGTCGTTTAATCGAGTAACAACACGATAGAAATACACGCCATTCGCTAACAAATCGCCAAACTCATCGCGACCATTCCAAGTGTATTCGGTAATGTTTCTACCCACACGCAAGGGCCCAAGCTCTTCTTTCATGATTTCTTTCACCACCGTGCCTTTGATGGTCATAATCTGAATACTCATGTAATCGGGTACCTCGCTTCCGGTAATGGTGAAAATAAACTTGGTAGACGTAGTGAATGGATTAGGATAATTCAACACATTCGTAATCATCGGCTTGGTGATTACCTCAAATGTTGTTTTGTAATCGTAGAACGTGTTATTCTCAAAACGACTTTCATTACTACTATTGTTGCCGCTTCGGTCGCGGTCTTTCACCATCAATTCATATTTGCCATCCAGCACAAACGTAGGTTTCAATTCAATTTGTGCTTTGTTGGCTTTGTAGAGTGTACTAGAATCAGCAGGGTAAAATTTCATCACGACATCGTCAAAGTTTAGCCTGCGTGGGGTATTATCATTCGGGTAGCGCAAATAGACATTGATAAGCGAAGTGTCATTCAACGCTAAGTATTGATTTTCGTCTTTGAGAGTAATGAGAATGTTAGGCTTAGCCGACACAATGTCTCCATTGAAAATATGCTGACCATCGAATGTTACATCCAACAATGGATTGATGTTATCGCCAATGGTTTTGAAGTTTAGTTCAGCGAAATTGTTGAAATGAAATTGTTCAATCTGATTGTTGTTAGGATTTGCTTCGATTGTAATCTTGTTAAATCCTTGGAATGATGAACCATTGATGGCAGAATTAAATTTCAAGACCATCGTATCTAGGCCCGGCAATGGATTGTGACGAATAAAGTAGTCGTAGTTATTAAACTGCGCATCGCGAATAGTATAACGAGTGAGCATACTATCCATATCTACTTCGGTAACACTTTCTAAGCCAATTTCTAAATTGATGTTATTGCCTAAGCCGATAGAGTCGGTGAACACAAAATGCGCAGCAGGATTGATAGCCGCTTCAGGTGCTTTTTTGTACAACACTCTCCAGTAATCCAATTGCCCCGGTGTGCGCCAAGTATTATCTTTTGCTCTGTAGCGCAATTTAATGAACGGATAAGTTTGTGCATTGATGGAATTGATAAAGTTATTTTGTTGTGTGGTAGACACTAACACCGTTTCTATGCCTGAGTTTTGTACACCGATGATGTCGATGGTGTCCGTGTCTGTAACAGGTTGCTCTAAGCTAGCTTTCTCCCAATGCATGCTTCCCCATTCTAGAGCTGGCCCAATAGCAGGAGAGGTGAATTGTCCTTGAAACCATGGGCTCACAAAATTGATGGTAGCCTGAAGTGGTGTAGCGTAGTCGGTTTGAGAGAATTGCTGTGAAGTAAAACCAGGATTGTTCTTTTGTGTAAAGTAGATGAACGGTCCGTTGATTTGTGCTGCGATGATACTAGTGTCAATGCCCAAGTCTCGGAGTGAACTACGTAAAGTAGTGTCCCAGTTTTGGTAAGCATTGACGTTATTGGTGTACACCAACACATAATAGTTGGTCGGGATAGAGTCAATGAAGTTTTTGATGGCTTTGCTCCAAGGTTGACCCGAAAGTAAAGCGCTGTTTGGGTGAGCCGGGTCTATAGTAGGATGATTACCTACCACACCAAAGTCATAACCATATTGCAAATAATATTTGTTGGAACAATGATAATTGCCAAAAGCATCGCCCCAGTTATCCAGTGGAGCTGCAACATTTTTACTACTCCAAGGCAAACCTGTTGCCGGGTCAATAACCGCGAAGGTTAATCCACCATTTGTAAAGCCACAACCTCCCATGCGGAAGCGATGTTGGTTAAAGTTATTGTATTCCCATCCTAGTTTGTCAGCATCCAAATTTCCACCCAACGCATCTGCCCAACCGGTCGTAACCGATATGGAATTGGTGGAAGGAGGGAAACGAAACAGTCGGTCATTATCTTGACTGATGTTTAAGAAATTGTCTTTCTGCCATTGGAAATAGTGTGATTGGTTCCATCCGGGAAATTCATTAGCCAAGTAGATAAATGAAGTGGTATGCCAGCTAGGAACTGTGGAGTCAATAGCCACACGCCAATAGTAAACCGTACTGTCTTGGTAGGTAATCGTTGGTGTCCAACGCAACACACCCCCAACTTGAAACAAATTGCCGGCTTGTAAAGGATTGGCAAATAATTCACTCGTGTCAATTTGGAAAATGTAGTTTCTTGCTTTGGCAAAAGGATTAACCGTAGATGCCTTTAGTGTAACTCCTTGTGTGGGTACAATAGCAAACTCATAAGGATAAATCGGAATAACGTCATCGCTTTGAATGAAGATAGAAATTGGTGCAATCAAGCCGTTGTTTCCTTCAGCCATTTCATCTATTTCAAAATCGGCATCCACATAAGGCGCAAATAAGTTTTGACCATAACCAATCGTACCAATGAAAGTGGGTAGTTTGAAGGTAACCGTATCTTTATAGTAAGGTGCTTTAACTAGCTTTTTGTAGTCATAGACTATTGGACTATTATTCGCATCAAAAATAGTTCTGCGCAAAGAAACAGTTATACTGTCTTTTATTGCTCTTCCCAAGTTAGTTACATCAATGCGCACTTCAAAGGAATCTACACCAGGAGTAACTATGCCGGGGAAAAATGATACGGATGGAGTTTCGATAGCATAGTCCGGTTTGATGTATTGGTTCAGTTGAATAGCCGGATCACCATGCAATGTCATTTCTAACGCGACCATTTTGTCGAAATCGTTATTGGCGCAGCAGTTTTCTATTTCAGCAGAAGCGTCTTTAATGCATTGGCTAAATGGTCGGGTATAATCTGATTTAGTGAGTTGATTGTAAAGTCTGGTGCTAAAGTTATGTAAGCTGCTAGAAACCGATAAGCTCGTGGTGGCTAAGAAAGCAACACCACCTTTATCAGCAGGCATAACAAAGCGCTCACTATAACCCGGAGTGGCATCATGTATCAAACCTACAAAACATCCGTTGGAGATAATTACCGGATATTTACCAAAGTTGGTATAGTTCTCTGGTTCATCAATACTGAAATCAAATCCTCCGGTGAAAGAGTGGCCAAAGAACGTAAGTAAAGATGCTCCTTCTTGAATTCGTTGGCGAATAATTTGTGACAAAGCTTCATCAATTGGACCATCCACCGTTTTAGTAAACGTGGTAGGATTAGCGCCCCAAAGCGTATCTTTTACAATCTTGCCATAACTTTCAATATAACTTCTGAATACAGATTGTTCGCTGGCTCCTGTGCCACCGCTGAAATGAAGCACTTTTTTTTGCCAAATTTTAGGAGCAATGGCTTGGGCACTGGTATAAGAAATTTGTTCGGCTTCGTAATCTTTTATCTTGTTCAAATAATCTTTTACTTGTTGTGGTGTGTTGGCGGCTAATCGCCCAATAGTAACAGTCATGGTGTCGCTGTTTCTTGTAGCTGCCAATAGGTTGTCCGAACCCGGTGACCCAAAAGTGGGCACTAAACATTGATTCCTAGCGTTGGCATTATTTCGCATAGATGGATACTCACGAGCTTTACCAATTAAGAAAACATGTTTTGGTTGGTTAACTATGGTCCAATTTGCTCTAGCCCATTGAATGAAATTGCGAATAGCTAGAGGTGATTTATTGACTCCATAAGCAAATTGGTCATAGAGTTTGTCTACATCCACCACCACGGCTTGAAATTTACCACTTATTGGATTGTTATCTATATCGCGGTGTTTTCGATATTCTTCCACCCAGTTGGTGCCGGTGCCATCGTCAAAAAGTTTACTGTTTGAAATGATAATGTAATTGCCTTGTTTGTTGAGCGGAGCAAAATTTTCAAATGTGGTAGTGGTTATGGTGTTAACCAGTTGGATTGAGTTGCCAGCGCCACTAATGAGAATTAAGTCTCTTTTGGTTGGTGAAGGAGGAAGGCAAAAACGAAGCGGACTACTGCCGGGAGCTTGTGTAGATTTTAAAGCAATTCCGTTAGTTAAATCATAAAGCATAGGCACATTGCCATTGTCATTGAAGTTGGTGATTTCAATGTACTTTTTGTTGGCGGCATCTGCTTCTAAAGAAAAGGCAAAACTGTTTGAATTGTTAAAATTAAAAGTGGCCGGATAAATCAATTCAAATCCCGCTGCTCGGTTTTGTTTCTTGCTTACTGCATTATCGTTAGTACTTACAGCAATAGTGTTGGTGGCAGCGAGTTGGTTGACAGAGATCGTTATAGTTTCTCGTTGCAACTTGAACCCATTATTAAACTTAGAGTAAATGTTCGAACCGTTCAAACTCATCTCCACTTTGTGTCCTTCTTTGGAAAGATTGAGGTATGTGGCATTTAGAGTAGCGCTTGGTCCACCGGTGAAAACATTTGGTGTAGCCAATGTCCAATTCTGATTAGTGACTTGTGGAGTTGAACCATCACTTATACCGCCCACGTATGTGTTGCTGGTGTAGCCTTCGCCTACTTCGTAGGTTGACTTGTATAATTCATCAGCTCCAGCGTTGTAGTATTTGCCTTGATTAAAACCATTGTTGGCGTAATTGATTATTCGGTTGAGGTAATAAGGTTCTTTGGGGGGTAAATTGATGAGTGCGTTGTTGATTTCGGTTAACCGCTTGTTGGTGGCATTAGTGCGAATAGTGAGGAAATAAATCGCGGTATCGGTGTGAAGGTTGTAATTAGGATTAGGTTGATCGGCTCCGCTGGTGTACAAAAACGAATCTGGTTCTGCCGTATTTCTTTCGCCATAGAAATCTATATAATCGTTAACTCCTAAAGACAAATTGTTAGAAACATAAATTGGCACTTGGCGACCATTGTTGTAAACTGCCAAAGAGTTTGTATTGAGCGAGCCTAAGTTGGGAATGACAGCGGCTAAAGTGGAGTAGGGGATTCGATAAACACCATTGGTAGCCACTTTTATTTTGTAATGCGTTTGACTGTAATCAATCCATTCATTTCCAAAAGGTTGAGCTGCGAGCAACGATAATGAAAAACAATAAGTCAGAGCGATTATAAGTTTTTTCATTCGCTTACGTCTTTATTTTTTTTGTTAATGTCTATTCTTAAAGAGATAACATGTGAATACAAACCTGCACCATCACTTTTGTCTTTTACGGTAGTAAGGTTTGTCAATGCATAGTCAATAGAAATGATTTTCACATGAAGTCCGGCTCCAATGTTTGGTGAGACGATAAAGCGTTTTTTGCCAATTTCATCGGTGGCCCGTTGTAAATTTCCAACGCCTGTACGAATAGCAAAATCAATATCTTTTCCGGCTACATATTTCATTTCTAATCCGGCTGTCAAATCCATGCTAATGGGTTTTGCCGACAGCAGTACATTTCTTCTGCCGTCTGTCGTAAATCCTAAATTCACTTCAGGGGTAATGAAAAATTTGTTTTTGATATTTCCTTCGTAAGCTCCACCCAGTGAAATAAGTGGTGTGGTAACTTCCAAACTGTTTTGAGGTAACTCATTGTTTGTTTGTAACAAAACTTGTTTTTCAGCATCGGTAAAGGTGATATTCCATCCGGTAAAAGTTCCTGTAATATCTCTAGCCATCAAACCTGCGCACCATCCTTTGTTTCTGTATTGCAAACCTAAGTCAACACCAAATCCATAAGCTTTGGCAAATTTACCAATCTGGCGATACACCATTTTTACATTTCCACCTATGCTTAATCCTTTGACAGGCAGTGCTTGTGCGTAGTGAAACATGAAGGCATAATCAGCTGCACTAAAGGAAGTGATTTTTGAATAGTCTAAACTACCATCGGGTTGAACGAGAAATAAGGTGTTAGGAATATCATCAATACCAAAACGGAAAAACGAAAAACCAAGCACCCGTTTCTTTTGCTGAACAGGCACCGCTACGGACACGTAATCATACTTAGCGATACCCGCAAAATATTCAGAATGCATGATACCCAACTGAAAAGTGTTGGGTATATGAACCAAACCGGCCGGGTTATAATAATTGGAGTAAACATCGCTGGTAGTTGCTACTTGTGCATTACTCATCGCTAATCCACGCGCACCCACACCTACGTTCAAAAATTCATTGCTGTATTTTCTGACCACTTGTGCATTCAGCGCAGAGGAAATAAATAAAAAAGCTAATAATGTAATTCGGCTTTGGTATCTCATAGTTTTATCCCGTTCAAAAGTTCTTGCCACCTATAACGAATATCAGCATCCATATTGTGCAAAGCAAGTCCAATTTGTTCTTTCTCTTGTTTTCCAAATGTTTTATTTAGCACTTGACCATACATTTTGTCTAACCCAGTTACAATATTGTTAATGTCATTAAACAAAGTCAAATATTTTCTCATCTTAAAAAAGTGAAATTTAGCAAGAAAATCTTGTTGTTCTACATTCACATTGTGGTATTC
>CANGXE010000021.1 GCA_947457525.1 Bacteroidota bacterium
AGCCCACATTTCTCCGTTTCGATAAATACTTGTACTTAAGTCAATCGGATATTTTTTACTTGAATTGACAATCCTTCCGTTCCAAAACTCATTGTGTCCATCCCAACTGTACACCCAGTCTGATTTGTAGGAACTGGTTGACTTCGAATAAGAAGCCGCTATATAATCACCAAAAGCCTCATCCAAAGATCTGCGTTCGTTCCCAACATTGCTGCCGGGTGCCGTTTCGTCAGAAAGAAAATGGCCATACTCGTGTGTAACCACATCGGCATCTTCTGCATCATCCACTCCGCCCGTGCCGAAGTATAAACGTTTAGGTAAATTATTTGGTGTAAAATATGAGTTATCGCCCACTCCATCTGCATGTGTATCTGCCCACACCGTTCCGTCCGCTAAATTAAACCCTAAAGATTTTACGTGTTGCTGATAATTTTGCAGGTGATAAAATGCGTTCACATCTTCAAATCCGGTTTCCGAGCGGTTGTAAAAAAACTGGGGCGTTGTGCTTACTACCGGTAGGGTAACTGAGGCGTCAAAATCTACAATTTTAATGTGCTGATTTTCCAAATTAAATGTGGTGCCATCAAAATTGGTTTTAAAATTGACAGTTTGCAACTGTGCTTCAAGGTCTGCATTGTTGCTGTTATTATTGTCTTTGAAGTTTCCTTGGTAAGTAGTTTGTGCAGTAGTAATAGGATCAGGTCTGAAAATTTTACCTGCCACCGTACTATCCGGAACAGCTTTGTAAGTGCGCAAAGTTCGTTTATAGAGTATATCACCGTCTCTAGAAGTTACCACTTCTTCGTCATGTTCATTTACATTAATAAAACACCATTCCGGTGCTGAAGTAACGTAGTTGAAAAAAATAACTTCTTCATTACTTGATGTAGGTGATAACTGCCAATCTTTAGTCAAAAATGAATTGTCAATAACAGCACGGAGTGTTTGATTTCTATCAACAGTAGCTTTAATTTCACTTTGATAAATTTTGTGACCACGATAAGTTTGTGAAAAGGAATAGTGAAAACCACCCGGACTTTCTTGTACATAATTGAGCGATAAACCAACGTTGTTGTCATTCAGATTAGTAATTATAGAATTAAGAGAGCGGCTGATGGTTTCATCGCTAATTTTTCCGTTAATTTTAATCTTTGGTAAGTGAAATGTTGCGTTTGGCTTATAGTCTAAAAAAATAAAATCACTATCCGTTTTTTGTCCAACAACTAGGTTGAAAAGGATTATGAAAGATAAAAGTCCAAGCCATTTATTCATACTATAAAGATAAACAATTGATTTTTCAATCTTAATTACCGGAAAGAATAATTAACACAATTGCTCCTGCTGCGAATACAAGACCTGTGAAGTTAACTTTGGAAATTTTTTCATTTAAGAATAAAATTCCAATGATGGTGGTAAGTGCAACAGTTCCTAAGTTGCTCACAGGAAACACTACTGAGCTTCCCCAACTTATGGCTGATAGTGCTTTTAAAATGAATAAAAATGAAAAGTAGTTCGCAATTCCAAGCAATGTTCCACCAATAATAATTTTACTCGTCAGTTTAGTTTTCCCGGTAAGGATTTGCGCCATCAGAAGGATGAAGCCAATTAGAGCAGCCGCCACAAAAAGAAAAAAAGAAAACTCTTCCATTCCGCTATTAGCCAAATAAGTCTTGTTAGCAAATTGTGTTAAGCTATCACACGCCCCACTGCCAATAAACACTAGCATCGGTAAGATGGCAAATGAAGATTTCGAACTATTTAATTCCTTTCCATTAGATTTAATTGAGGATAAGATAACAGCAATGAAGGCCAACACAATGCCTAATAGTTTTAGTGCGTTGTAACTTTCTCCATAAACTAAAAACGCCAACATTACCGGAAAAACTAGCCCGAGTTTCATGGCCACAGATGCTGTTGAAACGCCATATTGAACTGTAGTCTTGCTTGTTAAATTAAAAATCAATATGAATAGAGAACCCAAGCCTAGCGCAAATGGTACCCAATCATTACTCAAAATACTGCCATCATAAATGCTTGACTTATCGGGTAAAAAAACAAAGGCTGTAGCGGTGGCCGCTAAGTAGTTGAAAACGATAGCCGGAAAAACAGGGATATTATTTCGGTCAAATAACTTGAAAGAAACAACCAAAAGCGATGAGCAAACAATAGAGAGTATAAGATAAATCATAAATCGAAATTGAAGTAGATGTTAAGTATATCCTTACCAATATTTTCTTTTTTAAGTTCAGAGCATAGTAAACTCGGTGAAGGTATTCCTTTATTTAGTGTTAAGGGGGCGGTAAATACTCTTGCTTCATCCCAAATATTTTGTTGGATAAAATGATTGATGGTGAAAGCACCGCCTTCTATAATAACTGAACTGATATTTAACTCCATTAATTTTCCGAGCATTTGCTCTATTACATTTTGATTAAAATCAATGGCGATGTAAGTTAAGTTGTTGCTAGTTTTTGTAATTGATTGATTGAATATAATTGTTGGTGCCTGCTGGTCTTTTATTGCTAATTTATCAATTAGCACATTCTCTTTATCTATAACTATTCGTGTTGGATTATTCCCTTCATACAATCTTGCCGTTAACTGTGGGTTGTCAATCAGAGCTGTATGAGTTCCAACTAGAATTCCTCGCTCTTCAGTGCGCCATTGGTGCGTTAATCTTTTTGCTTTTTCACCGGTCAGCCAAAGTTGTTGGCCGCCAATAGGAGCGAAGAAGTTATCGCTGCTTTTTGCCCATTTTAAAATAACGTAAGGACGTTTTTTCTCATGGAAAGTAAAAAAACGTCTATTCAAAAATCGCCCTTCTTTTTCCAATACTTTTTCAAGCACTTCAATTCCAGCTTCACGTAATTGAGCAATTCCTTTTCCGGCTACCAATGGATTAGGATCGAAGTTAGCAATGACTACCTGCTTAATTTTATATTGTATAATCAAGTTAGCGCAAGGTGGTGTTTTTCCAAAATGCGCGCAAGGTTCAAGATTGACATAGAGAGTTGCTTCTTGCAAAACACTTTTGTCGGTTACACTATTTATTGCATTCACTTCTGCATGAGCTTCGCCAAATTGTTGGTGAAAACCTTCTCCAATAATATTATCGTTGTGAACTATCACACAACCCACCATAGGGTTGGGAGCAACACGACCAATTCCTTTTTCTGCCAACGCAAAGCAGCGCTTCATAAAAGCGAAGTGCGCATCCATGCTCAAAAACTTTGGTCTATTGCTTTTTGCACCCAGTCTTTCTTAGCAAATTGTTTAGCTTTAAGCGAAAGGAAGAAATTAGGGAAAAATCTTTTGACATGAAAAACCAATCTGGCTTGGTAAGGATGTAAGATGTAGAACTGCTTTTTGCCCGCTTGCGTCAATATATAGTCAGCAATTTCGTCAGGAGAGTATTTCGCCTTTTGAATGATTTTTTGTCCGATAGCCGCAGCATCTTTATCTCCTTTATTGAATTGCATGATGTTACTTCGGAAAAATGTAGGACAAACTACGCTAGTAGCTACATTGAATGGATGTAACTCTGCATAGATGCTTTCCATTAATGATATTACTGCTGCTTTAGTGACGTTATACATACTCATGTTGGGCATGTTTGCTATCCCAGCAGCGCTCGCAATAGAAATGATATGACCACTTTTTTGCGCTTTCATGTATGGCACAGCAAAGTGCGAACCATAAACGGCTGCCATTTGATTGATACCGGTTATCCAATCCCAATGTGGCAAGTCATATTCACCAAACAATCCACCATCGCCCACTCCGGCATTATTGATCAATAAATCAATGCCACCGACTAAAGCAATATATCGCTCGAAAGCAGTTTTGTAATCTTCGCGTTTGGCCACGTCAAACACAAATGTATGTGCTTTACCTCCCGCTTTTTCAATCAATGATTTACTCTCCATCAAGCCTTCTTCCTTGATGTCGGTGATGCCAATGGTCCAACCATCTCCGGCAAGTTTCAAAGCTAAGGCTCTGCCTAATCCACCACCGCCTCCGGTGATAAATGCACGTTTACTTGGATGTTGTGTTGTGATTTTGTAGCTCATAGGGTTGGTGTTATGTGTTTAACAATGTTACTGTTTTTCTGATAATTTTTAAGCAATTATTTCTCTATGATACTTCTCCAGAGCACACGTATGAAATTTATACTTTCGTGAATTAAAGTTTTTGTACTCATGCTGGAGAGTAGAACTTGGTCGCGAAGAATTACTTCTACAGTTTTTATTTTTAGTTTTTCACGTGCTGCTAAGTAGATAAACTCCAAGTCGAATAAATAGCGGTCTATGCTTGTTTTAAGGAATATAGGTTTGCCGTTTTGATTAAACCCTTTAAGGCCGCATTGCGTATCATCTGACGGAATTCGCAATAGTAATTGAATGAAAAAACGTAATGTTTTTGAAATATAAACTCGCGCTTTAGGCAAATGAGTGTAGTATTCTTCGCCACGAATGCCAATTGCCACATCATTTTTATCGATAGCTAATGAGCGATAAATAGCCATAAAGCTAGCATGTTTGTAAGGAAAATCTATATCAGTGTAAATGACTAACTCGCCTTTTGTTTGTTTCACCCCTTGACGCAAGGCAAAACCCTTACCACGATTGGTGTCATAGCTTATCATTTGAATATTGTTTGCGCTGAATGAAGCCGCGAAATTTTTTGGACTGTTTTTAATGCTACCATCGTTCACTAATAGTAATTCAATATCATTTATCTCTGTTTTGATATTGGTGTAGGCACTTATTACGTTTTCTAGCCATTCATCGGTAGGATTATAGCAAGGTAAAACGATACTAAGATGAACACGCTCTTCCAAAAGATGGGTTTAGTTTAAGCTGCTAAAGTTTACGGGCACTACGCGGCTCACACCTTGCTCTGCCATCGTCACTCCATAAATCGCATTGACACTTGACATGGTCATCTTGTTGTGCGTAACAATAATAAACTGTGAGTCTTTAGAAAACTCGCTGATGATTTTATTGAATTTCGCAATGTTGTTATCATCAAGCGGAGCATCTACCTCGTCAAAAATACAGAATGGAGCCGGTTTCAATAAGTAAAGAGAGAACAGCAAAGCCGTAGCAGTTAATGTCTTTTCTCCCCCCGAAAGTTGGTCTATAACTGTAGGACGTTTCCCTTTAGGTTTAGCCACAATTTCAATTTTACTTTCTAACGGATCGTCAGGGTTCACCAAATACAAATCGCATTGATCATCTTCACTAAACAAAGTATGGAACACTTTGATAAAACTCTCTCTCACTTTGTTGAACGCATCGCTAAACTGTGTTTTGGCGCTATCTTCAATCTCTTTGATAGTTTCCATCAAAGTAGTCTTCGCTTCTTCTAGGTCTTTGCGTTGGTCAATGATAAAATCATAACGCTTTTTCATTTCCTCAAAGGCCTCAAGCGCCATCGGATTTATTTCCCCAAAATTTTCTACCCGTTTCTTAATTTTCTCTACCTCGGCACGTACTTCTTCAATCGGCTGCACCATTTCAAACTCTTCGTTCAACACTTCGTTGATGTCTACATTAAACTCAACGCTCAACCTTTCTTTCAACGAAGTTAAAGACAAGCGCAGCTCGCTAAATTTTTCATTCACCGCATTGAGTGAATTGGATACGGCATCTCGTGTACGAGCCATTTCGCGCACTTTGCCATCGAGTTCATTGATTAGTGCGCGGCTGTCGTAATATGTTTTTTCAGCTTCAGCCACCTCTTGTTGAAAACTCTCTTTGTCGGCATAGCTCCCCAACAATACTGCTTCCAAACTTTTTAGTTTAGTCTGATTTTCTTCGGCTTCCATTTGACTTTCTAAAATCACATCGTTGTTTCTTGTCAACTGTGTGCTTAGTGTGTCCACTTGCGATTTTTTAAAGCCTAATTCTTGCAAAAGAGAATTTACACGGTTTTGCTGTTGGTGAAACTCAATGTTCTTTTGGTTGTAGCGCGAAGAGGCTTCACTCAACTTATTAGTAAGTTCAATAAACTCTTTATCAGTTTTTTCCAAAACAGATTTTGCAGCGGTTTGTGTTTCGCGAATGGCTGTTAAGTCGGTGTTGATTTGCTCCACCTCTGTTTTTAAACTTTCTAGTCTTCCGCTAATATCTTTGCTCTTTGCGTCCGCACTTTCCAGAAATTTCACCAAACTTTGAATACTGGCGTGTGCACCTGAAACTTTTGAACCGAGTTGATTGGTGGAAAGACGTTGTGCATCAATTTCACGGTTGAGTGAAGAAGCTTTGAGTTGATTGATTTTTACTTGCGCATTGGCTACTTGTTGGTGAAGTTTATAAGTGGTCACCTCCAAGGCTTTTATCTCTTCTTGTAGTTTTTCTAGATTCTTAGCGCGACCGATTTTTTTGCCTTCAAACAAGCCAACAGCACCACCGCTCAATGAGAAGTCTTTGCGAATGTAGCGTCCACTTTTAGAAAGCAACACAACTTTCTGACCATGTGTGTCAAAACGGTTCGCATCAAAATTGCCACCATCGTCTACCATGAAAACATTTTCGAGCAAGTAAGCGCCCAACTTTTTGTAAGTAGCGTCCATTTCTACGAGGTCGCTTACCGGAATTACATCCTCTAATTTAATTGAGGTGCGGGATTCGTATTTTTCAAACTCATCAAGAATAAAAAAGTTAGCACGGCCCATCGTAGCATCGTTCAATAAGTTGACCGCCATCACCGCTTCTTGAATATTGCGGACTACATAATAGTTTAAATACGGCTCTAAGTAATTTTCTATCGAAACTCGGTATTCCTCTGCACAATAAATAATGTCAGAGAGGAGAGGAGCTTCTTGACTCCACTTGGCGTTCTTTTTCAAAAACTTGATACTCTCCGGAAAGCCTTCTAAGTTTTCGAGCATACTTTTTGTTAAGTCATACTCGTTTTTCTTAGCATCAAGCGTTCTAGTTTCTTGAGTTAGCTCTAAGCGTGTTTTTTCAATAGAAGTTTCTAAATCTGTAATTTCTTTCTTTTTACTTTCTTCTTCAGCAATCAATTGGTTGAGCATATGTTCGGCAGCTTCTTTGTCTGTTTTGATTTGCTCAAAGTTTTGTTGCAATTGCTCCAACTCATTGCGCTTGATTTTTACATCGTCTTCGCTTTGGTTTAAGTCGCGTTGCAACGCTTCATTAGCGCCACGGTTCACGGCTAACTTTTTCTCCAGCTCAAAAATCTGACGCTCTTTTTCGGTAAATGATTTTTGCTCGTTGGATAAAGTGTCTTTCAACAATCCGTGCTGTGAGCGAATGGTATTCAATTCTGCCTCTAAAACAGCTAACTCTTGTTTTCGGCTTTCCAATATTTCACCTTCAGTAGCTTGGTCGATTGAAAGCTTATCAATAGAGAGTTTTAGTTTTTCAACTTGGTCGTTGGCATCAATAATTTGTTTTTCGGCTAAGTCCTTTTTGTCTTGCGCATATTTGATTTGCTGATTGAGCAAATTGCGCTCGTTTTCTTTTTCACCCACACCGGCCACTAAGGCATTCAATTTTTTCTGAATGTCAAATAGTGTTTTCTCTTTTTCTACGTTGTCGAGTTTCTCTTTTTCGAGGTTAGCTTCTGCAGAAGTGATGGCCGTTTCTATTTCTAGTTTCTTGTCTTCTTCAACCAGTTTGCGTTCTTCGAGTGACTTGTAATCCTCTTTATAAGTCTGCAAGTTGTATTTAGCTAAAAGCAAACTGAGTTGCTTATATTCTTCTTTCAACTCGTAGTAACGTTTCGTTTTTTTGGCTTGCGCTTCGAGGGTTTTAAGATTGTTTTCTATTTCAAACAACAAATCTTTTACACGCTCCAAGTCAGCATCCGTGTTTTTGAGTTTGTCAATGGTTTCTTTCTTGCGTTTTTTATACTTAGACACTCCGGCTGCTTGCTCGAACAATTTTCTGCGCGAGTTGTCGCGGTCGTTCAGGATTTCGTCCATCATGCCGAGTTCTATAATGGAGTAGCTGTCGCTGCTTACGCCCGTATCCATAAACAATGTGTTTATGTCTTTCAATCGGCAGCTCACACCATTGAGCAAATATTCACTCTCTCCATCGCGGAAAAGCCTGCGCGTGATGGTGATGGTTTTGTAATCAGAAGACAATACGTTTTTGGTGTTCTCGAAAGTTAAGCTCACTTCGGCCATCCCTGCGGGCTTACGACTTTTGGTGCCGTTAAAAATCAAGTTCTCCATTTTTTCTAAACGGAGCTGTGATGTTTTCTGCTCACCAAGCACCCAACGTATACTATCTACCACGTTCGATTTACCACAACCGTTTGGCCCCACAATACCCGTAATGTTATTGTTAAAGTGAATGGTCGTTTTTTCGGCAAAACTTTTAAATCCTTTTATTTCCAGCGTGGTCAACTGCATAGCCTACATTTTTACTTTATGATTTCCCTTTGATTAGCAATGAAAAAGGGGAGACGAAAATAGAAAAATGAACAAGCCATAAAATTGAAAGAAACCAACAGCTATCCACACGTTATCCACAAAATTTGCCCACCTTTTTGACTGAAAATCGCTAAAACGAGGCATTAACACGGTTAGTATGTAGTTCAAACTTTATTTTCAGAATATTTTTTTAGCGCAACCCAGTGCCTGATTGTGCCATCTTTCTGTCATAAATCGGGCTTGAGGGTTTATTCCTACTCGGTTTTCCTATTTTTGAAACGTAAAAATTTGACCTATGAGTACCACCACAACATTGAGCAGAAGCGAACAATTGATAGAATTAGAAGAGCGCTATGGCGCACACAATTACCATCCGCTCCCTGTGGTGTTGGAGAAAGGTAGAGGCGTTTTTGTGTGGGATGTGGAAGGTAAACGCTATTATGATTTTTTGTCCGCTTACAGTGCTGTTAACCAGGGCCACTGTCATCCGTTGATTATAGATGTATTGAAAAATCAAGCAGAAAAATTAACGCTTACTTCTAGAGCTTTTCACAACAATGTGTTGGGTGAGTATGAAAAGTATATTACAGAATATTTCGGATATGATAAAGTGTTGCCGATGAACACCGGAGTGGAAGGTGGCGAAACAGCCATCAAATTGGCGCGTAGGTGGGGTTATCGTGTAAAAGGCATTGCCGAAAACAAAGCGAAAGTCATTTTTGCAGAAGGAAATTTTTGGGGACGTACCATGAGCGCCATTTCATCTTCCACCGACCCGAGTAGTTTTAAAGATTTTGGCCCATATATGCCAGGTTTTGAAACTGTACCCTATAATGATTTAACGGCATTGGCTAAAGCACTGACTGACAAGAATGTTTGTGCATTTATGGTAGAACCAATTCAAGGCGAAGCGGGCGTGGTGGTTCCGGATGAAAATTACTTGGCTAAAGCCAAATACCTGTGCGAACAAGCCAGTGTACTATTTATTGCCGATGAAGTGCAAACCGGTATTGGTCGCACGGGCAAAATGCTTGCCTGCGATTGGGAAGAAGTGCGTCCTGATATTTTGATTTTGGGCAAAGCCTTGAGCGGTGGTGTGTTGCCGGTGAGTGCTGTGCTTTGTGACGATGAGATCATGTTGACCATTCAACCGGGAGAACACGGTTCCACTTATGGTGGCAATCCGCTTGCCTGCAAAGTGGCGATGGCTGCGCTTCAAGTGTTGAAAGATGAAAATATGGTTTACAATGCGTTTTATCTCGGCAAATATTTCCGCACTGAATTAGAAAAACTTAAGCATCCGTTCATCAAAATCGTTCGTGGCAAGGGTTTGCTAAATGCGATTGTTTTAAATACGGATGATGAACAAGCAGGATGGGATTTGTGTATGCAATTTGCCAAAAATGGTCTTTTGGCTAAACCTACACATCACTACATTATACGTTTTGCTCCACCGCTATGCATTACTAAAGAGCAGATAGACGATTGTATCAAAATCATCAAGAAAAGCTTAGACGAGTACACAAAGAGCTAGTTAGTTTTAAGCGCTTATCTGCAGTATAATTTTATCAATTTTGATTTTTTAAGCTACGTGAAGCACTAGACCTTTGAGGTAAAGACCCTCGTGGTGGAAGATGCTGGTAGGGTGGTCAGCCGGTTGAAAAACACGGTGCAGCACGGCTATTTTCCGTCCGGTTTCTATCGCTGCTGCTGTCACAGCGCCTTCAAATAAATCGGGCATAACCACTTGCGAACAAGAGAAAGTGAAAAGAATGCCTCCCGGTTTGATGCGTTTCATGGCTTCGAGGTTCAGGCGTTTGTAAGCTTTGAGGGCATTGTGACGCGCGGACACACTTTTGGCAAAGGCGGGCGGGTCTAGTATCATCACATCGTAGGTGTCGGGATTAGCTTTCATAAAGTCAAACACATCTGAGGTGAATGATTGATGTTTTTCAGAAGGCAACTCATTAAGCGCTACGTTTTGGTCGGTCCATTCGGTGGCTTTGGCTGAGCTATCTACAGAGTGAACGAGAGCAGCTCCGGCTTTGAGGGCATAGACGGAAAATCCACCGGAGTAACAGAAGGTGTTGAGCACCGTTTTGTCCTTCGCGTATTGGGCGAGCAGTTGGCGGTTTTCTCTTTGGTCAACAAAGAAGCCGGTTTTTTGTCCTTGCTCAAAGTCAACGGCAAAAAGATGGCCATGCTCGGTAATGATAGCGCGGTCGGCTGTGCCGTAGAGGAAACCATCGGTTTGCCGGTTGGGTGTGTTTTCGTTTTGATGAAGTGCTGATTGGCTTTTGTCATAGACGGCTTTGAGTTGCTCGCCATAAACTTGTTGAAGCGCAGCAACAAAATGAGTTTTCTCGCGGTTCATGCCCGGAGAGTGACACTGCACCACAGCTACGCCATTGTACCAATCAACGATTAAGCCCGGCAAGCCATCGCCTTCAGCACATATCAAACGATAGGCATTCGTAGCGGAATTGTTCGTTAAGCCCACTGCTGCGCGAAGGGCGTAGGCCGCTTTGAATTTAGCAGACCAAAATTCGGCAAAGTCTTCCACCTGCTCGAACGAGAAGATGCGCACGGCAATGCTACCCTTGCCCCAGTGGCCAATGGCCAAAAACTTGCCATGTTCGTCTTGCACCTCTACGGTATCACCATCTGCCAAGCGCTTGTCAGCAAACTTGATAGCGCCTGAAAAAATCCAGGGATGAAAACGCTGAACAGCTTGAGCTTTATGGCGATGCAACACAACAATGGGAAAATTGTACATGGGTGGAAATTTTGAGCCGCAAATAAATGAAATTATCTTGTTGCAGATGCAGTAGAAGAGTAGGTAACTATTACTATTTTTGGCTTATGCTTCGATATTCCGCAGACTACCGCACCTTACTTAATGTCTTAATTTATTTTACAGTAGCCACTTTGCCGTGGTTTCTTTGGCCCAACATGGGTACAGGGCAAATTGTGTTTTGGGTGGTGGTGAATGCTTTTATGTCTTTTATCTGCGCTACTATAGTACACAACACCATTCACGCGCCTATCTTTAAAAGCCGAACACTCAATCGTATTTTTCAAGTTGTTTTGTCTTTCACCTACGGACACTCCACAAGTGCGTATGTGCCGGGGCATAACTTTAGCCATCACAAATACATCCAATCGCCTAAAGACGCTATCCGCACCACCAAGGCAAGGTTTAAGATTAACTTCTTCAATCAGCTGTTGTTTTTCTTTTTGATGAGTGGCGACATTGTGAAAGGAGAATTTCGATTTGCTAAAAAAATGTATACTGAACGACCGCAGTGGTTTAGACAATATGCCTTGGAGATGGTATTAGTGATTGGAGTGAAAGTGGTGTTAGCGATAGTAAACTGGAAATGCTTTGTGCTCTTTATGCTCATTCCTCACCAATATGCAGCTTGGGGAATTGTAAGCACGAATTACTTTCAACATGATGGTTGTGATGAAGAGCATCCTTATAACCACAGCCGCACGTTTTCTAGCCCGGTCTTGAATTGGTTGACCTTCAACAACGGCTACCATGGAGCACATCACATCAAGCCAAACTTGCATTGGAGTTTGTACCCGGAATATCACGCTAAGAACTTAGCTCCGTTTGTTCATCCGTCACTGAACAGGGTGTCACTCTTAGCTTATTTATTTGAAACGCACATATACCCCGCTAAGCGCATGGATTATTTGGGTGCACCATTGGTGCTCAAACCAGAAGTACCGGATGAAGATTGGGTAAATGATGTCAAAGTGGAACAACACAAGTCGGATATGGCGGG
>CANGXE010000022.1 GCA_947457525.1 Bacteroidota bacterium
AAAGTGTATGAACACATTATTAATGCTCGCTTGCAGTATTTTGACAACACGCCCATTGGTACTTCGACCACCCGAACCATCACTGACATTGAAGCCATCAACGATACGTTTAGCGAAGGTTTGATTAGCATCATTGCTGATTTGCTAACTATTATCACAGTGATTATTGCTATGTTTTATGTCAATTGGAAAGTGGCTTTGGCGAGTTTGATGGTGTTGCCGCTGTTGCTGTGGTTCACAAGGTGGTTTCAAGAAGGCGTGAAGAAATCATTTCAAGACGAGCGTTTTCACATTGGTCGATTAAACGCTTTTTTGCAAGAGCATATCAGCGGTATGCGCATCATTCAGATTTTTAACGTAGAAGAAAAAGAACGTAAAAAATTTGAAGCCATCAACACCGAGCTCCGCGATGCGAATGTGCGCGGTATTTGGTATTACTCTTTGTTTTTCCCGGCTGTAGAAGTTTGTTTGGCTATTGCCGTGGGCTTGATGGTGTGGATGGCTTCGCACGAAGTGTTGAAGGATATAATAGCGCATCAAAACGCTGCAGACCGTGTGGTGGGTGTAGGTATTATTTCCGGTTTTTTGTTGTTCATCAACATGCTCTTTCGCCCCTTGCGGTTTATTGCCGATAAGGTAAATGTAATTCAACGCGGTTTGGTGGCTTCTGACCGTGTGTTTAAGTTACTCGACACTGACGAGCGCATCAGCAACCGTGGTCAACATGCTCCAGAAAAAATAAAAGGCGCCATCGAGTTTGACCATGTTTGGTTTGGATATGATGCGCAGCATCCGGTGTTGAAAGACTTGTCGTTTAGCTTAGCGGCCGGTGAAACGCTCGCTATTGTTGGCGCTACGGGTTCGGGCAAAACGTCTACCATTGCCATACTTGGTCGCTTCTATGATATTCAGCAAGGCAGCATAAAGATTGATGGCGTAAACATTATAGACTATGAGCTAAACGCTTTGCGCTCCAAGATGGCGGTGGTGCTGCAAGATGTGTTTCTCTTTGCGGGCAGTGTGCACGAAAACATTACACTTCGCCATCCCGGCATTTCGCGCGAGCAAGTTATTCATGCGGCTAAGC
Source organism: Bacteroidota bacterium (assembly GCA_947457525.1). Classification (GTDB taxonomy): domain Bacteria; phylum Bacteroidota; class Bacteroidia; order Chitinophagales; family LD1; genus Bog-950. The sequence goes on from CANGXE010000022.1 coordinate 1,088, forward strand.
TGGTGGGCGCTCATTCGTTTATCGAACGCCTGCCGGGCGGTTATGATCATGAAGTAATGGAGCGTGGAGCTACTTTATCTATGGGACAGCGTCAGCTCATTTCGTTTGTGCGCGCCTTGGTCTACAATCCCAGCATTTTGATTTTAGATGAAGCTACTTCGAGCATCGACTCCGAAAGCGAAGCACTCATCCAAAACTCTATTGAGAAGTTGGTGAAAGACAGAACGTCTATTGTTATTGCGCATCGTTTATCTACTATTCGCCATGCCCATAAGATTGCCGTGCTAGACAAAGGCGAACTCAAAGAATTTGGTTCGCACGATGAATTGATAGCCCTCGATGGGTATTACAAGCGACTGTACGATATGCAGTTTATGAAATAGCAAAGCCGCTTCATTTTCTTTTTGTTTCTCTATCTTTAGCATTCAATCCACGTTATGCTATCGCGCAAAAATTTTATTTACACCTCCGCTTTAGGCGTTTTACCACTTTCCTTTGCCCCATCTTTGTTGCGATGCTCTTCGCCCGTGACTTCGCTAGACGAAAACTTTTGGCAACAAATCCGTTCGCAGTTTATTATAAGCAAAGACCTCATCAACCTCAACAATGGTGGCGTTAGTCCGCAACCTTTGCCGGTGCAAAAAGCACACGAAGAGAATTTAAAATTATGCAACAATGGCCCATCGTTCTACATGTGGCGACAACTCGACAAACAGCGCGAACCTTTGCGCCAACGTTTGGCCAATACCTTCGGCTGCGCACCCACCGAGTTGGCCATAAATAGAAATACCACAGAGGGACTAAACACTATTATTGCCGGATTGCCGCTGAAGGCTGGCGATGAAGTAGTGTTGAGCAAATACGATTACCCTAACATGATGAACGCTTGGAAACAACGCGCCACTCGCGATGGCATCGTGCTGAAATGGGTTGATTTCCAACTGCCCGAAGAAGACGAAAACACAGTTGTGGCTAAATTCAAAGCGGCCATAACTTCTCGCACTAAACTCGTTCACATAACGCATATTTTAAACTGGACGGGGCAAATCCTCCCCGCCAAAAAGATTGCTGCCATGGCGCGCCAAGCCGGAGCAGAAGTGCTACTCGATGCTTCTCATTCGTTTGTGCATATAGATTATAAACTCAGCGATTTGGACGTTGACTATGCAGCCGCTTCGCTGCACAAATGGCTCTGCGCACCGTTCGGCACGGGCATAATGTATATCCGAAAAGAAAAGATTGCTAAAGTGTGGCCGGCTTTCTCGGCTCCTTTACCCGAGGATGACAACATCGGCAAGTTTGAATGCATCGGCACTCGTTCTTTTGCTGCGGAAATGGCTGCGGCTGCGGCTTTAGATTTTCACGAAAACATTGGCATGAATCGCAAAACGGAACGACTTCGTTTCCTCAAAAACTATTGGTGCAACGCCATCAAAGATCTGCCGAAGGTAAAGCTATACACCTCGCTGCGCGATGAGTTTAGTGCCGGCATCGCCACCTTTGGCATAGCGGGCAAAGATGCCGGTGAAATCGAAAATTATTTACTGAAACAATACAACATTCACACATCGGTAGTGAAACACGAAGCTCTAAATGGCGTACGCATTTCGCCCAACGTTTACACCTCCACCAGAGAGTTAGATTTACTCATCAAAGGCATTAAAGAATTCGCTGCTTCATGATTACGCTGCTGAACCGCTTACTGCTTTTCTTACAAAAAAACCGCTGGCTCAACTTGGTGTTAGTACTAGCCTATATAGTGTTCATTTTGCACGGGCACGATACTTTTGTGCAACTGTCTGTGGTGGTGATGAATAAACTTTCCTTACCAATCTACAATCAGCGGGTGATGCAGTTGATGATGACCGTAGGTGTTTTCTTTTTGCTGAACACGCTCTATACGCTTTGGCAAAACCCTACACAATGGCGCACCAAGTTAGCGTTTTTGCTTTTCTGTTTTGCGGCCTTGGCGGTGCATGTGGCTATGCTGTTCGAAATGAATATCGAAATCATTCATGTGGCCGAATACGTTGTGTTGGTGCTATTGCTCTTTCCTTTTTCGCGGAGCATCGGAACCTCGCTGGTCTACGCGCTGCCCATTATGATAGCTGATGAATTGAACCAATACCTTGTGCTTTATCCCAACTACAACAAATACTTTGAGTTGAGCGATATTGTGCTCGACCTTTTGGGGGCAGGCACATTTATGCTTTTGCTCCACATTGGCGGCTTAAGCCGTCAAAAAGATAACCGACCTTGGCTCAAAAAACCGGCTGTGGTTTTGCTGCTCACCATTATCACCTCAGCTACGCTAGGTTTGTTGACCAAGCTTTTTGTTTTTACCCCAGACGAGGTTCAAGCACATACCGTTTTTGTTTTTAACCGATTGGAGCAACCCGAACTTTTTTGGCAAGTGCATAGCTTCACGGGTGCGAAGTATCACGTGCTGCTGCCCTACGAGGGCATCGCCCTCGTCTTCTTGGTTTGTGCACTACTCATAGCCTATGAAAAATTAGTATTGCTGCCCAACAAATAGTTCGACACATTCGCTTGGTAGCAGGCAATTTTTATTTTTGCGGTCGGTCCGCTAGGGCAAAAAACGAAGGATAGAAGATGTTTAGTCAGTTAGATAATATAAAAGGGAAGTTTATTGAATTGGGGAAAACCCTAAGCGACCCGGCCACGATGGGCGACATGAAGCGCTACACGCAGCTGAACAAGGAGTATCGCGAGTTGGAGAAGGTGGTGAATGCATACGATGAATATCGCATGATTTTGGGGAACATAGAGAACAACAAGAACATTCTCGAAACGGAAAAGGACGAAGAGTTTCGCGACATGGCGAAGGGCGACTTGGTGCAGCAGGAGGCCGAGAAAGAGCGCATGGAGTTTGAGTTGAAGCAGTTGCTGGTGCCGAAAGAGCCGGAAGATGAGCGCAATGTGTTGATAGAGATACGCGCAGGCACCGGAGGCGATGAGGCGAGTTTGTTTGTGGGCGACTTGGCGCGGATGTACACACGCTATTGTGAGACCATAGGTTGGAAGGTGGTGATTGCGGACTCGAACGAAGGCACAGCGGGAGGATTTAAAGAAATTGCACTGGAAGTGACAGGCGAAAACGTGTATGGCAAATTGAAGTTTGAGAGCGGTGTGCACCGCGTGCAGCGCGTGCCGGCCACGGAGGCGAAGGGCAGAGTACACACCTCGGCTGTGACGGTGGCAGTGATGCCCGAAGCGGACGAAGTGGAAGTGGTGATTAACGATGCGGATATTCATATGGATGTGTTTCGCGCCTCAGGTGCGGGTGGTCAGCACGTGAACCGTACGGAAAGTGCGGTGAGGTTAACGCACATTCCGACCGGCACGGTGGTGGCCTGCCAACAAGAGCGCTCGCAGCACAAGAACCGCGACCACGCGATGAAGATGCTCAAAACAAAAATCTACGAAGCGGCTGTGCGCAAACACGAAGATGCTATTGCAGCACGCAGAAAGACCTTGGTGAGCACCGGAGACCGCTCGGCTAAAATTAGAACCTACAACTTCCCACAAGGGCGCATCACCGACCATCGCATTAACCTCAGCGTTTATAACCTCGATGCGTACATGGCGGGCGACATTAGCGAAATGATTGATGCTTTGGCAGTGGCCGAACAATCTGAAAAACTAAAAGAGAGCGGGATAGCTTAGTCGGTTAACTCGCCATTTTAACTCAATGCTACTTTATCATACTCCCCTACTTTGGTGATGTCCATGATGAGTTTACCTGAAGCATCTAGATAAAACGGGCGCTTAAACTTAGCGCCAAAAACAAATTGGTCAGCGATGTAAGATTGGCGGCTATAAATAGTTTGAGAAAATACATCATCAAAACCTTTGAGCGTCACAAACACTTCTACATCCATTTTTTGTATCTCCTCTGCGGTTCTTTCAAAGAGCGCACTTTCCTCATCAATCGGATGATTTATAATCCAACTGGTGGGAAACATAGCCACCTTGTCTATCTCTAATATTACTTGCTAAAACTTTCGGGTAAAACTGCCAGTTTCATCTTCTTCCACCCAACTGATACTTATCCGCGCTTCCATTTCCATCAAACTAGAATTGAGTTTGTTCGCCACCATAAACTGCAAACCGGTGATGTTTTAAAGGGAGCGATGATGATGTTTTTGCTGTATTTTATTTTTGCCGTGGCGTGTGAAAAGCGACCGTACAATGTGCCGGTGCAGAGCACAAAAGCCATCAAACCTAAAAAAGCTTCTATAGCTGCCAATGAACTCGCCAACCGCCCAACGGGATGAATGCCACCATAGCCTACGGTCGTAAAAGTTTGACAACTAAAGAAAAAGCAGCTGATAAATTTGTCTAATTCGGTCGTACCCACAATGCCGTGCAGATTTTCTGCGCCTTGCCAGTAATAAATTAAACCAAATGTGATGTTATCTAGCAAGTAAAACCCGACCACTGCCAGCCAATAGTGTGTCCAAGAAGTGGTAATCAACCAATGATACAAGAAGAAATTACCAAACAGACGATCTGCTTTTCGCTCCATGTTATAGCTGCCGTCCGCATTAATGGTTCGTTGTCTGCCGCGTTGACCGGTATGGTCCAAACAGATGTCTTCGCCTTTGCGCATGTAGTTAATTGCGTTCTTTATTCTGATCATAGTGTGCTGTTGTTGAAAAACTCGGTGAAACTAAGCGTTTGAAACCATACTTTTGAACTTGTGAAAACAATCTATAAAATAGCGGAAATTGTGACGGCAACGGGCGGCACTTTGTTGACCAAGCCGAAAAAGGATGGGGGCATTAGTGAACTCTTAGTTGATTCCAGAAAAATAAACCACCCCGAGCAAAGTCTGTTTTTTGCGCTGCCAGGCCAAAAGCTAGATGGGCATGACTACATCGAAGAGTTGTATCAAAAAGGAGTTCGGTATTTTGTCGTAACGAAAGAAATTACCACAACGCTCTTCCCCGAGGCAGGATTTGTGGTAGTGAAAGATGCCATAACTGCGCTACAAAAGTTAGCCGGTTTTCATCGCAGTAAATTTAAACTACCTGTGATTGCCATCACAGGCAGCAATGGCAAAACGATTGTGAAAGAATGGCTCTATCAACTGCTGCACGAAGACGAAAACATTGTGCGCAGCCCAAAGAGTTTTAACTCACAAATAGGTGTGCCGCTTTCGCTTTGGCAGATAAACGACACGAACACCTTAGGGATTTTTGAAGCAGGTATTTCGCAACCCAACGAAATGAGCCATCTCGAAAAAATCATACAACCCAACATTGGTATTTGCACCAACATCACTGAAGCACACAGCGAAGGTTTCCTAGGCGACCGCCACAAGGCGCGTGAAAAACTCAACCTTTTTCTGAATGTTGATGTATTGATTTACTGTAAAGATTATCCTGAAATCAACTTGGGTGTGGCGCAAACCATTGCTTTGCGCAAAGAGCGCGATGAAGCCAATGGTACCACATCGGGTTTGTTTTCGTGGAGCATGAGTGCCGAAGCTGATTTGCAAATCACGAGCGTCATACAAAAAGATAATCGGTCAATCATTTCTGCGCTCTATCGCTTGCGTGAAGTGGAAGTTGAAATTCCTTTCACCGACCGCGCTAGTGTAGAAAACGTTATTCATTGTTGGTGTGTGCTGCTTTACCTAAATAAAGACATGGACATTATTCGCCAGCGCATGAAAAGCCTTTCGCGAATCGCTATGCGATTAGAAATGAAAGATGCTATTCATCAATGTTCGCTCATTAACGATAGCTATAATTCTGATATTGCTTCTTTAAAAATTGCCATTGATTTTCTCAACCAGCAAAATCAACATCCAAAGAAAACAGTTATTCTCTCCGACATTTTGCAAAGCGGACGCAGTGAGTTTGAACTCTACGAAGAAGTAGCGCGGCTCATCACCCAATCGAAAGTGAATCGATTGATTGGCATCGGTACAAGCCTCGTGCGCAACAAAAAGATTTTTGAAAAGAATGAAACGCTAGAACTGGAGTGCTATGAAACCACCGAGCAATTTATCCGCCAACTCAACACCGATTCGTTTTATAATGAAGCTATCTTGCTCAAAGGCGCACGCAAGTTTCGATTTGAAATCATTAGCCGTTTCCTCGAAAAGAAAGTGCATGAAACCGTGTTAGAAATCAACCTTAACGCTATTGCGCACAACTTGAAAGTGTTTCAAGCGCAACTAAAACCAACCACCAAAATCATGGCGATGGTCAAAGCTTTCAGCTATGGCAGCGGCAGTTTTGAAATAGCCAATTGCTTACAGTTTAATCGAGTAGATTACTTGGCGGTGGCGTACACCGATGAAGGCGTAGAGCTACGCAAAAACGGAATCACCTTGCCGATAATGGTGATGAATCCCGAACTGCATAGTTTTGAAACCATGATTCAAAATCAACTCGAGCCGGATATTTACTCCATTCAGTTGTTAGAAAAATTTCTCGAAACCGTTTCGCTTTTGCGTTCTCCGAGCGATGAACTTTATCCTATCCATCTCGAACTAGAAACCGGCATGAACCGCCTAGGCTTTGACGAAATTCAGTTAGATGATTTATTAAAACAATTGTCATCCACCCATTCGTTGCGCATCGCTTCTATCTTCTCTCATCTGGTGGCGAGTGAAGACACTTCACAAGATGAATTTACGCAACAGCAGATTGCCTTGTTTGAAAAACTAAGTAGCAGAATAACCGCTACACTAAATTACAAACCACTTCGTCACATTTTAAATAGCTACGGCATTTTGCGTCACACTAATGCACAGTTTGACATGGTTCGCTTAGGCATTGGATTGTATGGAATAGGTAGCGAAAAACTGATGCCTGTTTCTACCCTCAAAACAACGATCTCTCAAATCAAGCAAGTGAAAAAAGGCGACAGTGTAGGTTATGGTCGCATCGGCAAAGTGAGTAAAAACAAAACTATTGCCACGGTGGGTATCGGCTATGCTGATGGCTTAAGCAGACGCCTATCTAACGGCAAAGGCGCCCTTTGGGTCAACGGCAAACTGGCTCCGATTATCGGCAATATTTGTATGGACATGACTATGTTAGATATTACTGACATCGCGGCTCAAGAAGGCGATGAAGTGATTGTGTTTGGCGCACAACCCAACATTGAAACCATTGCTAAAGCAGCCGATACTATTCCTTACGAAATACTGACCGGCATCTCTGCCCGCGTGAAGCGAGTTTATTTTCAGGAGTAAACTATACCGTTTTCAGTAAAGTACGAAAAGCAGTGTATTTTCCGGGAAAGAGACTTATGCCATCTTGCTGCAAGCGAGTAGCATGATTTTCTTTATAGTCAAAATAATCACTCATAGAATTGGCGAAATACTGAATTGCATACGTGATGCCGTCCGTAGTGTTTTCTTCCAAAACTCGATAAATTTTATTGTCCGTAAAACAACCCGTTTCCATCACTTGCGGAATGTGTTCTTCTTTCATCCAACGCAACCAAAGGTCGTGAACATCCAAATCTATCTTAATCGTTACATTATAAACTATCATAATCTATTAATAAGTCTTTTCGTTAAACGTTAACTCACTCATACCCCAGGTGTCATCATTGCCGCCCACCACTTTTCCAGTCGCTAACATGGTCTCGCTATCTGTCAACAAGCGTTTATACATTTTGTCCATGTCAGGGTTCGCGGTGTTGAAATCAAACCTCCGCTCGTGCTCTTGGTGATACACCAAGTAAGGCAAGGTCTTTTCTTTCAATCCGGTTACGCTGCTCATGATTAAATGCAAGGAATCGGTGTGTGTCGAAATCCAAGTGTTTTCTGCATATCCGCGCACCTTGCTCCAATCGTCTTTGCTCATAAGCATAAAATCGCCCGAGGCATTGCAAAAGTGCTGAAAGGTAAACAGCTCTTCTGTATAGGGTATAGACAAATGTTTTAATAGGTGTCGGAAAGGGAAAATAGCAGTGTAAACAATTCTTCGAATACCATTAAACGCTGATAAGTAACGTAACTTAGTGTCTGTCGAAAAACTACTGCGGTCAGTAAACGTGCCGCCTTTCATAAAGAACTTAAATACGTTTGCTTTTATCTCCGCTAAAAAAGCAGATTGATTGTCGTTAAAAGTTAAAGGTTTTGCTAACTCAAAATCTACACGAGTGGCGCGGTAAAAAAATCCTTTTTGCCATTCGTTTTCGGCCAAATAGCGAAACACCTCGGGGTCAAAAATTACATCAGCATTGGTGGCCAACACAAACTCACCTTTCGCTCTCCGAATGCCAATATTTTTGGCAATAAATTCCATCACCGGAACCGGCTTGCAGACTGTAGCATATTTCGCCAATATCTTTTCGTGAGCCTCTGCCGACACCGTTATTTCTCTAACATTTACTAAATCTGAGGCCGCAGGGATAGTAATCATCTCATCAATGGGTGCTTCGTCTTTCAACGGATTGTAATTAACAAAAACAATTTCGCTCGAAATTTTGTAGTGGTTTAGCCAATGAAAAAGCCAATGGATGGTGTTTTGCAATCGCCTATTGAAATCGCCACCATAGTTGTCGTTTCTTCCGGTAATAACTATGCTCAGGCGTTTGCTCATGAAAGGATGTCAGGGATGGTCTACAGACAAGGAGCTAAAAATAAAGGGATTAGTCACATATCAAAAAAGAATGTTTTCTATCCGCAAAAGGAAGGTAGAAAAATCGTTCGCATGACGCATGACGCATGCGAACAGTCTATTACAAGCTGAATTAACCTTTGATGTCTGGATTGGCTTCTTCAGCTACAAAGAAGAAAGTCAAACCGATGGTCAATAGCAAAATTCCAATGATTAACGGAATTAAATGGCCGGTTTGAACCATACTTTGGTGCAACTTAGGGTCGTTGTAGTCCAAAGCCCATGATGTGTTGGCGAAAACAAAACTGAAATAAATGGTAATCAACGTACCAATTAATGTAAAAATACCCGCAATTACTTTGCTCATAATTCTGTCTGTTTGATGGGCGAATGTAAAGCAAATAGCTGAATGACAAAATAAGTCTGAAAAATTTTACCGGTTCGGGCAAGATTAGTTGCCTTTGGGTTCGTCTGCAAAGATGCATTGCTGTATATTCGCGCCCGATTTATGATAGCAGTTTCCAATATTCAACTCTCTTTTGGTGGTAGAACCATGTTTGACCAAGTGTCATTTTTGATTAATGACAATGACAAAATCGGTTTGACCGGGCGAAACGGAGCCGGCAAGTCAACCTTGCTCAAAGTATTAAAAGGGCAACAACAGATTGACGGTGGTGACATTATGTTCCCCAAAGGCACCATTATCGGCTATTTGCCGCAAGAGCTTCATTCTCAGTCGCAACTGTCGGTGATGGACGAAACCAAAAAAGCGTTTGAGTTGGTGACGAAGCTGATGGAAGAGAAAGACAAAGTGGTGCACGAAATGGAAACGCGCACAGACTATGAGAGCGATGCGTACATGGAGTTGATTGAGCGTTTGGGCGAATTAGAGCATCAAATTGAAATTCACGGTGGCTACGGCATCGAAGAGCAAACTGAGCGCGTATTGAAAGGACTTGGTTTTGAGCCGGCTGATTTTGAAAAAGAAATGAAATCGCTCAGCGGAGGTTGGCAAATGCGTGTGGAATTGGCAAAAATCTTGTTACAAAAACCCGATTTGATTTTGCTCGATGAGCCCACCAACCACTTGGATATAGAGTCGGTACTTTGGTTAGAAAAATTTTTGAAAGACTATCCGGGCGCCATTATCATGGTATCGCACGATAGAAGTTTCTTAGATAATATCACCAACCGCACCATCGAAGTGGTGGCCGGAGATATTGACGACTATCCTGCGCCTTACACTCGTTATCTCGAACTTCGCGTGGAGCGCAGAGAGAAAATCATCAATGCACAGAAAAACCAACAGCGAGAAATTGCACAAATAGAGCGAAATATTGAGCGTTTCCGCGCCAAAGCCAGCAAGGCTACTTTCGCCCAGTCGTTAATTAAGAAGCTCGATAAGATGGACATCATCGAAGTAGACGAAGAAAACGTAGCGGCCATGAACCTTCGTTTCCCTCCTGCTCAAGCTTCGGGCAAAACTGTGGTGACGGCTAGAAACATCACCAAGTCTTACGGCCCAAAACTCGTTATTGACAAACAGAACTTGCAGATAGACCGCGGAGAAAAAGTGGCGTTTGTGGGCAAAAACGGTATGGGTAAAACCACCTATTCGCGAATTTTGGTGGGCGACTTAGAATATCAAGGCGAGTTGGAGTTAGGCCATAATGTAACGATTGGCTATTACGCTCAACACGCTGCAGATTCTATGGACGTGAACGACACGGTGCTAGATGTGGTAGACCGAGTGGCCACCGGAGACATTCGCACGAAGCTGCGCGATTTGCTGGGTTGCTTTTTATTCAAAGGCGAAGACGTTTACAAAAAAGTAAAGGTACTGAGCGGAGGAGAAAAAGGACGCTTGGCTTTGTGTAAAATGATTTTAGAGCCGCGCAATTTTTTGGTGCTGGATGAGCCCACCAACCACTTGGATATTTTGTCGAAAGAGATTTTGAAAAAAGCCATCAATGCCTTTGAAGGCACCGTGCTGATTATATCGCACGATAGAGATTTCTTGAGCGGATTGACTACACGAACAGTTGAGTTTACCAA
>CANGXE010000023.1 GCA_947457525.1 Bacteroidota bacterium
AATTTTTCATCGCAAGATTTAGTCGGAGTGAGTGCCGGGACATCGAATAGAGGTGGAGGCGGTGGCGGAGGTCGTGGCGGGCCTGGTGGAGGCGGATGGAATCAAAACAGCGCAGCGAGCAATTTTTTAGTGGGTCAACAAGGAGGAATAACTACTACCCATTCTGTGGGGTTAAACTATATTGATGTTTGGGGGAAGTTGAAAAAAGTGAAAGCTGCCGCCAACTATTTTTTTAGTTATGGCAGTAACAACAATTTGAGCACTACCGCACGTACATTTTTCTCCGAAACTGATACTTCACTTCGCTATAACGAGATGAATAATGCCAATAGCAGTAATCTTAATCACCGCGTAAACTTGCGGTTAGAGTACACTATAGATAGTGCCAACTCATTAATTGTTACTCCCAAAGCATCTTTTCAAACTAACCAAAAAAACACTTCGCTGGATGGATTGAGTGCTTACAATGATTTGCTGCCGATTAACCTGACTGCCACCGATAATTTTGCTAAAAATATAGCTTACACCATTGGTGGTGATGTGCTTTATCAGCACAAATTCAAAAAACTGGGTCGCACTTTTTCTATCAATGTCAACAATACTTGGAATAGCAGAATGGGGAACACCACTTTAGTTTCCGAAAATATATTTAGCACAGCCAGCGACACGATTTTGCTCGATCAGCAAGGCGAGACAAAATCAACCGGCTACTCAGTGGATGGTAATGTTTCTTACACTGAACCATTAGGCAAGTTTAGTCAGTTGCAGTTAAACTATACTCCATCGTATACCATTAACACCTCCAATCAAGAAACCTTCAATTTGGTGGATAGCACCGGTCAGTACAGCAATCAAGATTTGGCGTTAAGCAGTCAATTCGAAAATCAATACATGACCCAACGCGGAGGAGTTACTTATCGCTATCAAAAAGATAAACTTAACTTTAGTGTTGGCGCTAACTATCAATATGCCGAATTGTTGGGTAAGCAGATTTTTCCAACTACATTTTCGATCAATAAATCATTTCATAATGTGTTGCCCACCGCCATGTTTAACTACAAGTTTACAGATAGAGGTAACATTCGGATTTATTATCGAACAAGCACAGCAGCACCAAGTGTGAACCAATTGCAGAACGTAGTGAATAATTCTAATACTCTTTCATTGAGTTCGGGAAATGCCGACTTAAAACAGTCTTACACGCATTTTGCCATGGTGCGTTATGGTATCTCCGATCCCAAAACATCACGAGCTTTTTTTATCTTTAACTCCGTGCGCTATGTGCAAAATTATATTGGCACATCAACTTTGATTGCCCAGCAAGATACAACCATTTTAGCCGATGTTTTTTTAGGTAGGGGGGCGCAATTTTCGCAACCGGTTAATCTCAATGGTCAATTAAATTTGTCTTCATTTATGACCTTCGCTTTACCGCTCAAAAAGATAAAATCCAACTTAAATTTGAATTTCGGATTTACTTATTTGAGTACACCCGGGCAAATAAACTTTGCACGAAATAATGCCAACACGTTTAATGTTAACGCAGGATTTGTATTAAGCAGCAACATCAGCGAAAAGTTAGATTTCAGCATAGGTTACAAAGCTAATTACAATCTAGTGAAAAACACATTACAAGCCAATGCCAATAACAACTATTTTAATCATCAAGCTGATGTAAATTTGAATTGGGTGATTTGGAAAGGTTTGTTTGTGACTTCAACCTTGCAAAACACACTTTTTACCGGCATCGCCCAGGGCTTCAATCAGAATATTTTTATTTGGAATGCCGGATTAGGCTATCGGTTCCTAAAAGACAAATCGCTCGAACTTCGCGCTTCAGTCAATGATATCCTCAATCAGAACAATGGCATTAGCCGAAATGTTACAGAAACATATGTAGAAGACGTGCAAACCCAAGTGCTAAAAAGATATTGGTTAGTGACACTTACCTATAATTTGAAGTTTTATAAAAAGTAGAATGCCATGAATTCGTTTCGTTTATTATTCGTTACTTGTTTATTGTTGTTTTTTCAATATTCATTGATAGCACAGGCTAGCATTGCTGAGCAAAACAGCTTTTGTTCTTCCTTGATGAATGTGTTGCAGATCGGAAAGTACGATAATTTCGAATCGATAGGATATACGCGTGTCAAAGCAAGTCCGTTTCTAGAAGTGCCGGTTGCTCCGGCCAAGATGCCTCGTTTCCCCGTGGTTTATGTCGATAAAGATTCGCGATTTGTCGGCAAGTCTAACATCACGTATGATTCGCTATCCGCCTTGCAAGAGTTGGAAGTGTTGAAAGATTTTGTGGGCGTTTGTTTAGACTCTGCCCAATGGCAAAAATGGAATACAGAACTCAATGACGACCCGTCTACGGTTTTTTTTACAGAGTATCATCGTGCAGAGGCCCGCTCTGCCGATTTTTTACTGACTTTGGCTGTGGTGAGAGCCGGCAATAAAACCTACAGCATCCATCTTTTTATACGTAAGCACAAACGATAGAGCTTAGTTAGATGGTTTACTTATTTTCACTAAAATTTCAATGATGAGTTTTACTACATTATGGCAAAAAATTGAAGTCGCTTTGCCTCAAGCGGAGAAAGTAAATCCAGTAATCTCAGATAGGGGAGTAGATTGGCATCTGGAGCATACGTTGAAGATAATAATAGCTATAAGCGATACGCTTGGAAAATCAAATCCTGCGGAGTTTAAACCTACTTTTGGATTTTGGAAAATCGTCATTTTGTGGAGCGGCTATATACCTCGAGGTCGATCTAAATCACCAAAACCTTTCAATAATCTGGATCAAGTAAATGTGGCAGAATTGCCGGATTTGCTTGCTAAAGCCAAGTCAGCTTTGAGTAGATTAGACACATTGCCCACCAATAGTTTCTTTAAACATCCGGTGTTTGGTCACCTCGATTTGTTGCAAGCCAAGCGATTTATCCTCATTCACAGCAATCATCATCTGAAGATTGTCGAGGATATCATAGGAAAGTAATTTGGCTTTGTATGGATTTCGGTCAGGTCTAAAATGATTTTGGCTCAATCGAGCTATTAATGTTCAGTCTAAAAATGTCTATCAAATTGTACTCTGTTTAGTTTCTTAGTCTCACGGATACTTTTAATTTTGCATTCCTTTCAAAAAAGGCGCTCCATGTTACTAACCACAGATGTAAAATTATTTACCGGCCGAGCTACCAAGTACTTGGCAGAGGAAATGGCTCAACACTACGGCCAACCATTGGCTAAAATGGACGTTTTGCAGTTTAGTGACGGGGAGTTTCAACCCGAAATCAACGAAAGTGTTCGTGGTTCGTTCACATTTATCATCCAAAGTACACCTCCTCCGGGCGACAATTTGTTGGAGTTGTTGATGATGATAGATGCCGTAAAACGTGCTTCTGCGGACTATATCACCGTAGTTATTCCTTATTTTGGGTATGCGCGTCAAGACCGAAAGGATCGCCCACGTGTTGGTATTGCAGCAAAATTGGTCGCCAATTTGTTAACCTCAGCCGGAGCGCACCGTGTGATGACTATGGATCTTCATGCCGGTCAAATTCAAGGATTTTTTGACATTCCGCTCGACCACTTAAATGGCTCTGCGGTGTTTTTACCTTATATTCAAGAGCAAAATTGGGATAACCTTTGCTTTGCTTCACCTGATGTGGGTTCTGTGAAAAGAGCGAGAATTTACGCCCAACATTTCAATGCCGACATGGTGATTTGTGATAAATATCGCAAGCGTGCTAACGAAGTGGCTGAGATGACTTTGATTGGAAATGTGGAAGGTAAGAATGTAATTATGGTGGATGATATGATTGACACTGGAGGCACGCTTTGCAATGCAGCATCACTTTTGATGGAGAAAGGCGCAAAAAGCGTGCGCGCATTTTGTACGCATCCGGTGCTTTCGGGCAAAGCCTACGAGAATATCGAGAAAAGCCAATTGAGCGAGTTGATTGTGTCTAACACCATTCCGCTCAAACAACAATCACCCAAAATTAAAGTGCTTTCTGTGGCGCCATTGTTTGCACAAGCCATCCGCAACACACACGAGCACAAGAGTATCAATTCATTGTTTTTAACCCCATCGGTATAAAGTTTTTTTTTATTTCATCATTCATCAAAAATCCAAATTAAAAATGGAAACAATCGCAATCAACGGCACGCCAAGAACCGAGCTAGGAAAAAAGGCTACGCGTGCACTGCGCAAGGCAGGAAATGCCCCTTGCAACATTTACGGAGGTACAGGTTCTGTGAACTTTTACGCACCGGTTTCAGCTTTCAAAAAGTTGATTTACACACCAGACCTTCGTTTGGCGGAAATCACTGTTGACGGCAAAACCTACAAAGCAATCGTAAAAGATTTGCAGTTTGACCCCGTGAAAGACTCTCTTTTGCATATCGACTTCCAAGAGTTGGTAGACGATGTGAAAGTGAAAGCTAATGTACAATTGAACTTTGTAGGCAACGCCAAAGGTGTAGCTGCAGGGGGTAAATTTGAACAAGTAGTGCGCAGACTAAACATCATCGCTTTGCCTAAAGATTTGCCAACGGCTATCAATGTAGACATCGCTGATATGGACTTAGGTGGTATCAAACGTATCAAAGACATCGATCAACCGGGTGTTAGTTTCTTATTGTCAGGCTCAAATCCAATTGCTCGCGTGAGTATTCCACGTGCGGTTAAAGAGGTGGCTGCTGCCGATGCAAAAGGAGCGAAGAAAAAATAATCACTCCGATAATTTTATCCGAAAAGCGTCAGATGTCCTCTGGCGCTTTTTTTATTTCACTATTCCGCCCTCTATTTGCATATTCGCACAATGAGTTTTTTAATAGTAGGATTGGGCAACATCGGACCGGAGTATGAGGACACCCGCCACAACATCGGGTTTAAAGTTCTAGATGAATTGGCGGCAAAACACAACGCGGTTTTTTCACTGCAACGATTGGCTTTCTTTGCGGAGTATCGCGCAAAGGGAAAAAACGTTTATCTCATCAAACCTACTACCTATATGAACCTGAGCGGCAAAGCCGTGCGATATTGGATGAATGAGTTGAAGATTACGCAGCAAAATATTTTGGTGGTGTTAGATGATTTGGCATTACCGTTCGGTACCTTGCGTATGCGCGGTAAGGGAAGCCCGGGAGGTCACAATGGCTTGAAAGATATTGATGCCACTTTTGGTAATAGCGATTATGCGCGATTGCGGTTTGGTATCGGCAGTGAGTTTTCGAAAGGTAAGCAAGTAGACTATGTGTTGGGCAAATGGAGCGTAGAAGAAATGAAAACCTTGCCCGAGCGCATTACTTACTCGGCAGAGGCCGTCCAAGCATTTATGTTTGAAGGTTTGGGTAACGCTATGACTAAATACAATAAATAATTGACCATGAAGATAATTTGCATTGGTAGGAATTACAGCGAACACGCTAAGGAATTGAATAACGAAATTCCGGATAAGCCGGTGGTGTTTTTGAAACCCAACACTGCATTGCTCAAAGACAATAAGCCTTTTTACTATCCGGAGTGGAGCAAGGACATTCACTATGAAACGGAGTTGGTCTTGAAGGTGAGCAAACAAGGGAAATACATTGATGAGAAGTTTGCGGCTAGATATTTCGAAGAAGTGAGTGTGGGCATAGATTTCACAGCTCGCGATTTACAAAGTCAACAAAAAGCAAAAGGATTGCCTTGGGAAATTGCTAAAGCGTTTGATAACTCGGCTGTGGTGGGCACTTTTCACCAGTTAACTTCACTCCAAAAAGCGGAGAATATCAATTTCTCATTGTTGCTGAATGGCGAAAAAGTGCAAGATGGTTTTCACCAAGACATGATGTTTAGTTTCGAAAAAATAATCGCCTACGTGTCGCAATTCTTTACACTGCAAGTGGGCGATTTGATTTACACCGGCACACCCGCGGGCGTTGGTCCGGTAAAGATTGGCGATAAGCTCGAAGCCTTTTTGGAGCAGCACTCGGTTTTTTCTTTCGAGGTGAAATAGGCATTAACTTCTCGTTCCCTTTTCTTTTTCGAGTTAAATAATTTATTTGCATCAAAACAATATGGTTTGAAACCCAACAAAGAAACTTTACTAGAGGCTTTTCGATTGATGAGTACGGCCAAAGCGATGGCAGAATTGTTCGAAGAGCGCAAAGATGTTTGTGCCAAATATGTGCACGCCACTTCGCGCGGCCATGAAGCTATTCAGTTGGCTACCGCCATGCAGTTGAAGGCGCAAGATTTTGTGTTTCCTTACTATCGCGATGATGCGATGATGTTGGGCATGGGTTTTTCGCCTACGGATTTGATGTTGCAGTTATTGGCCAAGCGCACTGATTATTTTTCGGGCGGTAGAACTTACTACTGTCATCCCTCTTCCAATCGCGAAGATTTACCCAAAATTCCACACCAAAGTTCTGCCACCGGCATGCAGGTTATACCGGCTACGGGCACAGCGCAAGGTTTGCAATATAAAGAGCAACAAGGATTGGTGAGTTATGCTAAAGGCGAGGAGCCGGTAGTGATTTGTTCACTAGGCGATGGCGCTATCACTGAAGGCGAAGTAAGTGAAGCGTTTCAAATGGCGGTTTTGCACAATTATCCGATTATCTACTTAGTGCAAGATAACGAATGGGACATCTCAGCACACTCCTCTGAGATACGAGCACAAGATGCGCCCGAATATGCCAAAGGGTTTAAAGGGTTAAAAGTGGAGAGTATCAACGGCACCGATTTTGTGGAATGTTACGAAGCTTTGAGCCGCGTGGTGAATTACGTGCGTACACACCGAGCGCCTTACATGGTTCACGCCAAAGTGCCTTTGCTTAATCATCACACAAGCGGTGTGCGCAAAGAATGGTATCGCCCAAAAGAAAATTTGGAGAGCGATGCCCAACGTGATCCGTTTGTTCATTTCAAACGATATTTACAATATGAGAAAGTAGCTACCCTAGACAGTTTAGAAAATATTGAAAAGTTGGTGGCAGAACAGGTCGTATTTGAATTTGAAAAAGCAACATTGGAACCCGAGCCAACGAGCGAAGATTTATTGACACACATATTTGCACCAACGCCTATTACCGAAGAGCGTGGCACGAGAACACCTCAAGACGGACAAACGGTGGTGATGGTAGATGCAGCTTTGCATGCCGTTGATGAAATTTTAAAATCAACACCAGAGGCATTATTGTATGGGCAAGACGTGGGAGGTGAGTTAGGAGGTGTGTTTCGCGAAGCGGCATTATTGGCAAAAAAATATGGCGACAAGCGGGTGTTCAACACGCCTATCATGGAGGCATACATCATTGGCTCTACGGTAGGGATGAGTGCAGCCGGCTGCAAGCCGATTGTTGAAGTACAGTTTGCTGATTATATTTTTCCGGGGGTTAATCAATTGTTTACGGAAGTGTCGAGGTCATGTTATTTGAGTAATGGCAAATTTCCGGTGCAAGCTCTTATTAGAATTCCCATCGGAGCATATGGCAGCGGAGGTCCTTATCATTCTTCAAGTGTAGAAAGTTTTGTGTTACAAATGAAAGGCATTAAAGTTTGCTACCCGAGCAATGCGGCTGATATGAAAGGTTTGTTGAAAGCGGCTTTTTATGACCCTAACCCGGTGGTGATGTTTGAACACAAAGGATTGTATTGGAGCAAAGTGAAAGGCACAGAGTTGGCGAAAACCATCGAGCCTGATGAAGAATATATTCTTCCATTGGGTAAAGCTAGAATTGCTTTAGAGGCAGATTTATCTCAGATAGAAGAAGGCAACTCCTTGACGGTTATTACTTATGGCATGGGCGTGCACTGGTCAATGAATGCTGCAAAATCATTTGATGGACAAATAGAGGTCATTGACTTGCGTACCTTAAATCCATTAGATGAAGAAGCTATTTACAGATCGGTTAAAAGGCATGGTAAAGTATTGGTGTTGACTGAAGAAACCATCACACACTCTTTTGCCGAGGCGCTTGCCGGACGAATTTCTACAAATTGTTTTCAGCAGTTGGATGCACCGGTAAAAATTATTGGAGCCGTAAACACGCCTGCCATCCCGCTAAACGAAAATTTAGAAAAAGCGATGTTACCCAATGTAGAAAAGGTTACTACTGCTATGCGAGATTTACTCGAGTTCTGATAAGTTACTTCGGCAAGGAAAAGTAAAACTTCGAACCTTTTTCGAGTTCGCTGTCTACCCAGATTTTTCCGCCCATTCGCTCAACTATTTTTTTGTAGATAGATAAACTAAGCCGGTACCGGCTATTTCTGCTTTTGTGTGAAGGCGATGAAACGGTTCAAAAATTCGTTGCTGATGATTGGGGTTGATGCCCATACCATTATCTGCAATGCAGAAGGTGATATCTTTTTCATTAGTACTGCAACTTATACTCACTTTTGGTGTGGCAGAGTGATTGTATTTAATGCCATTCAGGATTAAATTTTGAATTACCAATTGCATCAAATTTCTGTCGGCAGGTATTTCGCAAAGTGGTGCCACTTCAACAATGGCATTTTTTTCTTACAGCTCTACTTCAATATTTTTAAGCAATTGTTTTACTAATTCATCAGCCGAAAAGTATTCTTTTTTAAGTTCAGTACGCGTTATTCTGGAGTAGGCCAGCAAATCGCGAATAAGTTGCTGGAGATTACTGGCACCACGATTAGCAAAATCTATGTATTCATCAGCTTGACTGTCGAGTTGACCACCATACCGTTTTTTGAGCAACTGTATATATTTGGTAATCATGCGCAGGGGCTCTTGCATGTCATGAGAAGAAACAAATGCAAAAGTTTCTAAATCAGCGTTGCTGCGTTCCAATTCTTTGGTGCGTTCTTCTAGTTCTAGTTGTATCCATTTGTTTTTAGAAATGTCGCGGGCCTGACTTAAAATATTGCCCTTAAAACCGGCACTATCTTCAGTGACTACAAAAATGGTTTCTACCCATACATAACTACCATCTTTTGCACGAATCCGATATTGGATAGGTTCTTTTAACGAAGGATGGTTGGGGGCGTATTGGTTTAACTTTCTAATGATGTATTTGTCTTCTTCTTGGGTCATGTCATACGGCTTACGCCAATCAGATCTAGTGTTTCGTAACCTAAAAGTCGTTTTACGGATGGGCTAACAAATTCAATGGTAAGCTCCCCCAAAAACAGGATTCTTGCTGTTTTTAAATCATCTTGTAGATGTTCACTAAGTTTTTTGCCAAGGTTATTAAGCATATTTATTAAATAACCGAATGTAGCAAAAAAATATAGGCTAATCTATAATCATGCAGGCGCCAACAGTGATGTTGGTAGCTTCGTCAATCAAAATGAAGCTTCCGGTGTCGCGGTTTTTGGTGTAGGCGTCATAAAACAGGGGTGAAGTGGTGCGAATAGAAATACGCCCTACGTCATTCATTCCTATTGATATGTTTTCAGTTATTCTATGGAGCGAGTTGATATCCATTTTGTATTTAATTTCTTTCACCACAGCTCGTGCTTCTTTCGAAGTATGTTTGATAAAATACTTTCCGTTAAGCTGAATGGGTTTGTCGCTTATCCAACAAACCATGGCTTCAATATCTTGTCCTTGACGAGATACGTTACCTTCTCTCACAAGCATATCACCGCGAGAGATGTCTACATCATCTTCGAGTTGAACAGTCACAGACATTGGCGCAAAAGCCTCGGCTAATACCTTTCCATCCAATTCTACTGATTTCACTTTTGTAGTCATGCCGGAAGGAAGGGCAACTAACGTATCACCGGGGCGAATAACTCCACTGGATAAGCGACCAGCATAGCCTCTGTAATCATGAAAATCATCATTGTATGGACGAATAACAAACTGAACCGGAAAACGTAAATCAATGTGGTTAATATCACTAGCGATATGAATATTTTCGAGCAAATACATTAAAGTAACACCTTCGTACCAAGGTGTGTTTACAGAACGATTAACCACATTATCACCATTCAAGGCAGAGATAGGTATGAAGTGAATGTCCTTAGTTTTCAAACGAGTAGCAAACTCTCGATATTCTTCTATGATTTGGTTGTAGCGAGTTTCGCTGTAATCAATCAAATCCATCTTGTTGATGCAAACAGCAATGTGCGGAATACCCAATAGCGATGCTATGATAGAATGTCTTCTCGTTTGCTCTACAATTCCTTGACGGGCATCTACTAAAATGATGGCGAGATTAGCTGTGCTAGCACCGGTTACCATATTGCGCGTATATTGGATATGCCCGGGAGTGTCAGCAATAATAAATTTGCGTTTTGGCGTAGAGAAGTAGCGATAAGCCACATCAATGGTGATACCTTGCTCGCGCTCTGCTTTTAATCCATCGGTAAGTAGAGCTAGATTGACCGTACTTTCACCCCGCCTTTCTGAAGTAGCTTTTATATTTTCAAGTTGATCTTCAAATATTGATTTACTGTCATATAATAAACGACCTATTAGCGTGGATTTGCCATCGTCAACGCTACCTGCGGTAGTGAACCGCAGTAGCTCCATATTGAGATAACTATTAGCGTTAAATATTTCTTTTTTTTCGTTGCTGTATGTTGTGTTTCCCATGATTTTGCTCTTTTATCTCGTTTAGAAATAACCTTCTTTTTTTCTGTCTTCCATACTTGTTTCGCTGCGTTTGTCATCCGCTCTGCCGCCACGTTCTGTGGTTCGCGATGCCGCAATTTCTTGTATGATATCATCTAAAGATGTTGCGGTAGAAAGTGTGGCTCCGGTGGAAGTTATGTCACCTATTGTTCTGAAACGAACTATTTTTTTCTCAATCTTCTCACTTGGTTTCATCGGTATGTGTGGACTAGCGGCTAACCACATACCATCACGCTCAAATACTTCGCGCTCATGTGAGAAATAAAGAGATGGCATAGGAATTTTTTCCATCGCTAAATATTGCCACACGTCAAGCTCTGTCCAATTGGAGATCGGGAAAACTCTGAAGTTTTCGCCTTGGTGCATTCTTCCATTAAATAAATTCCAAAGCTCGGGACGTTGATTTTTGGGATCCCACTGTCCGAACTCATCGCGATGAGAAAAGAAACGCTCTTTGGCTCTTGCTTTCTCTTCATCTCTGCGCGCGCCTCCCATGCAAGCATCAAATTTGTTAGCTTCAATAGTATCGAGCAAGGTAGTGGTTTGTAAGCGGATGCGAGAAGCGTTGTAGCCTTTTTCTTCGGCTACTCTTCCTTGGTCAATGCTATCTTGCACAGATCCTATAATCAGTTTTGCACCTAATACCTTCACTAACTCATCTCTATAGGTCAAGGTTTCTTCGAAATTATGGC
Source organism: Bacteroidota bacterium (assembly GCA_947457525.1). GTDB lineage: Bacteria > Bacteroidota > Bacteroidia > Chitinophagales > LD1 > Bog-950. The sequence continues at coordinate 11,306 of CANGXE010000023.1, forward strand.
CGGTGTCAATATGAACTAAAGGAAATGGAATTGGCGAGGGGTAAAATGCTTTTTTAGCTAAATACGTAACTAAAACACTGTCTTTGCCACCGCTAAATAAAATAGCCGGACGTTGAAACTGAGCTGCTACTTCGCGCAAAATAAATATGCTTTCTGCCTCGAGAGTTTTTAAATGATTGAGTGTGTAGGCCATAAAAAAAGATAACTATGATTTAATGTGTTGGAGGGCAAATTGATATAATCCTGATGTGCTTTCGGCTATTGTTTTTCCTGCCGTGTAAATGGTGATATCTGCATTTGTTGGTGCTTCAAAAGGAGCGTTGATACCGGTGAAATCTTTAATTTCTCCTTTTCTTGCTTTGGCATACAA
>CANGXE010000024.1 GCA_947457525.1 Bacteroidota bacterium
AAAAGTGGTATCAGAGTAATTACAACTTATAATACTCAAAAGTCGGATAACCGCGCACTCCGTTTTTCTTAAAGTCAATGAAGCGCAGTTTGTAATAATCGCTTTCTCCTGTTTTAATCAAGTAGGTGTACCATGTCTTGGTGATGTAATCTCCCAATTCATAGCGTTTCCACTCATAGCCCACCACATCTCTTCTTTTTTCTAAACGAGCCGGCTCGAAGCCGCTGATGTCAACTGCGTTAAAGTTCAGGGTGGAGTCCAAATAGGCTTCCACTTTAGAAGGGTTGTGCAATACACCGGTTACTTCGTAAGGCAAATAGTAAGGGTCGTAGAACACTACACTATATTTAGTAAAACATAGATCCCACTGCGTTTTTTCAGGCTCGATATTGTTGACAATACTGCCATTACCCACAAGGCTAGCATAAGCATAGTTACGTGTTGGATCTTTAGCTATGGTCAGGTTACTCGTATTATTCGTGTTAATGGGCGAAAAAGTGATGTGATAACCTAAGGCATCATAATCGTGTACTTGCAACTTGGCGTAACCAATTTGTTTGTAATTATCGTCTATCCCAAGGTTAATAATGTATACTTTTTTTGCAGAAATAGGATTGCTGCCAAGTGTTTGCCACCAATCGCCAAAGGTGTTGGTTGTGGCGTTGTGTTCACCCAATTCATATCGCCAAAATTTGCCTGCAGTATCTTGCAGTGTGACTTGGTCAAAAACTGTTTTATCTGTCTCTATAAGGCTCATAAATTTGGCAGAGTTCAGCCAGATACGAAACTGACTATTACCGCAGTCGAACATCAAATCGTAAGCTAAACGCGAGTTGGTGCTGAGTACGGTGTTTGTAGCCAAGCTGTAATAAAATTGGTCTTTATACTCAGAACCCATGTTGATGACAGCCGTTTGTCCGATTGTTTGGTTGTCAGGTGGAGCAATTGGTTTTTCTTTCATACATGAACTTAGACCAAAGGCTAAGGTGATGAAGGCAGTGAGCAAAAAGAATGACTTGTTGATGTATGTTGTGTTCATGATTAGTGTTTATTTGGCAAAGCGGAAAACCAACGAAGTGAAGAAAGTTCTTCCCCATCCAATGTTTACTGCGTTGCCGCCAAAGTTATGCCCTATTGAGCTAATATTTTGAGCCCCTACGTTGCTCACCCCCACCAAATTTTTCCCCCCAATGATTAATTGTATTCTGTCTTTCCAAAAGTTTCTGTTGAACGAAACATCTAACATGTGATACGCATCTCTAAAGCCGGTCTGCAGACTATTGTTGACGCTAAACAGCGGCTTGCGACCGTTGAATTTATAGAAAACCGTAATGCCGATTTCAGCGACCGGTATTTTGTAAGATGCACTGGCAGTGAAGTCGGGCGACCAAGTGGTTATTCGGTCACTTCCACTTTGTGTATTGCTTAAGCGGTAGTTGGTCAGCATGGCCGAAGCGTTTAGCTGCAATCTTTTCCATTTGTAGCCTATGCTCACATCGCCACCATAAGTAATATATTTTTTGATGTTAATGTATTCGAAGGTATCTAATTCAGGGCCAATGCTCGGAATGATTTGCCAGTCAATTTTATCGTTGATGTTGTTGTAAAATCCGGAAACTCCATAAGTGATAGCATGGGCTTTCACGGTTTGTGTATAGTTGAATGAACCATTCACAATATGGCCGTTTTCTGCACGCAAATTAGGGTTGCCTTGCAAAGAGTGATTACTGTCAAAAAACACCAAGTAGAGTTCTTTAAGTGATGGCGCACGATAGCCTTTGCCATAAGATGCGCGAAGCACCAGTTTTTCATCCCAGTTGTACTTGATGTTGAAGGAAGGAACGAGTGGCGCACGGAAGCGGGTGTTGTAGATGAGGCGAATGGCGGGTTGAATGTCTAAGCCTTTCACAATGTTGTAGCGAATGCTGCCATAAGCGGCATAATCGCCCGAAGACTGTCTGCCTTCTTTGATCCGAGTTTGGCTGGTGAATTCTTGATTTATTTCTATTCCAAATTGGAAGTTGAGTTTGTTTTTCCAAGCGGGTAGCGAGTAGGTGCTGCGCATTAAAATTTGGTGATAGCGAGCGGTGTCTTGGTCTTCGGGGTCGTCTACTAACGTTTCTTTTAAGGTCACTAAGTTTTTGTCGTACTTATTCGTGAAGCGGAAAAAACCGGAGTAGGCCAAGAGTACATCTAATTGACTGTTTTCATTGAAACGATACATCATTGAAGCCGATGCACGAGGGCGATACGTGAGGTATTTTAAATCGGCTCCGGTGTAGGTCCAAGAAGTGTCGTTATTGTCGTATGATAAAGTTTGTTTTGGAGCGCTGCGGTTCACCATCAACTCGCTGAAAAAAGCGCCCGTGAACGAGAAGCGAAATTTGTTGCCGGAGTACATGTATTTCGCATCAGCAAAGTATTGTTCTTTAGGTTTCCACTCCATAAAACGAGGAATACTGTCAGCGGTCGTAAACCCATCAAAGAAATAGCGCCCACCGCTCAAAAAAACTTGACTTTTGCGAAAAGAAAAACCAGCACTTAAGTCGATGTTATATTGCCCTACGGTTTCGTAGTAAGTGCGCAGTTGTACATTTACTTTTTCGGGCTGAAAACTTTTAGTGATGATGTTGATGACACCTCCCATGGCATCCGTACCATACATCACTGAAAGCGGACCTTCTACGATTTCAATGCGTTCGATGTTGTTGATGTTGATTTGTGATAAATCTAATTTCCCATCCAAACGACCTACAATCGGCACACCATCTACCATAATCTTAATGCCTTCACCCGAAATACCATTTATACCCAACGAACTGCCAAACACTTGGTCTTGACCCAGGTCAATGCTGAGTTCGTTTTGTAAAGCTTCGCGGAGGTTGTTGGCGCCTTTCGATTTTATCATTTCAGCACTAATCACTTTTACTTCGTAAACGGATTTCTGTGAGCTGTTAGGCGAATATTGTCCGGTTACCACCACATCATTTATCTCTTGAGAAACCGGCCCGGTATAGTAGACTTTATCTTGCGCCACTTGGAAGGTGTCTGTAATGGTTACAAACCCCAAGTAGGAGATGAGCACAACGCTTGGTTCGGTGATAGAGAAAAAAAATTGTCCTGAAGTGTTTGTCAGTCCGGCATTTACCTTTCCTTTAGTGGGATTGTTGAGTGGCAATACTTTGACAATGGCATCCATTAGCGGACGGTTGTGATCCTTGCGAATTACCGTCACCGTACAATTTTCAGCGGCTCGAGTAAAACCGACTAAAAAGAACGTAAGCATTAAGGCAATACCTAGTCGTTTAATTTCTCCAAAAATACACGTACCTGAGCTCATTTTGCGGGTTCAAACATACACTCATAAAACAAAAAAGCACCATGAGAATTGTCATGGAATTGTCATAAAACCTAGCGCTGCAGTAATAATTTCTGTGTTTGAGTGCCTTCGTTTGTGCTGATTTGGATGAAATAGAGCCCGTTTTCAAGTTGGCTGAGGTCTATGGTCGTGTTGGGATTGACATCTTGCCATGAAGCAACTAATGCACCGTTTACATTGAAAATTCCCACATTATTTATCAAGTTGTTACTATTATAAGCAAGTTGAATTGCACCTTTGGTTGGATTGGGATATAAGGTTAGTTTAGGTTGTGGTGCTATCTCATTAATTCTAGTTATTCCAAAGCTTTCTACGTTGAATACAATTTTTCCTGTAGAACTACCTTCAAATTTAGTAAAGAAAATTTTATAAACTCCGCTATTTGTTTGAACGAAATAGCTAAGCGAGTCGGTCATGTCATAAAGAAATGTAAATTGATTCAACGTTTTCCAATCCCATCCAATCGTATTCATCATGGGGGAAAAAGTCCCGCCTGAATAATTGTTATCGCCAACTTCAACTGAACTTCTTTCGTAAGCGGTTCTACTTTTGTTCAATAAGACTCCTGTTACAGACACAGTGGTATCAGGTAAAACATCAAAAGTATTGTACTTTGTAAACAAAATATCCCATTGACTACTCAATGGTTCTTTATCTATAACTTGATTGTTGAGCAAGTTGAAGTAAAAGAAGTTTTTGCCCGGGTAACTTTTCTTGCTGATATTTTGTACTTGTAGATTGGAATTGTCTAAGTCGGCATAGCGAAATACCCAAGCTGTATCTCTCACTAAGGCATCAACCTTGAACTTTTTGAAGTTACCATTTGGTAAAATGATTAAGTAAACTTTTTTTCCTTCCACATTATAGTTTGGAGCACTACTATAAACACCCCATCCGTAGTCAAATACCTGAATATTCTTTCCGCTGTTCATAGCTCCTTCGTCCAATACACTATCAGCGTCATAAACTCGTTTCCAAGATTGAAAACCTGCTGTATCAATGGTTAATGAAAAAGAATCAGCTGTAAATCCGGGTATTTCATATATGGCTACTCCATTTGCTTCGTTGGTACGAATAGTCGTGCTTTGTAATGTATTTGTTGGGAAGACTTGAGGGCGTACTGAAAACGCCAAATGCCAATCGGTGTTAGATGTGACGGTTTTTGTACCGTTTTGTAGGTTGTAAAATACCATGTTTTGACTTCCTGCACTAAGTGTAACACTGTCTGCTTGTGCCGAAACGGTGGTAGAGAATGTTGCCACTGCAACTAAAAACATTAAAATTTTCTTCATAAAACATTGCTTATTTTTGAGAGCGCAAATGTGTACGAAACACTTTCGGTGATTGTCATAGATTTGTCATAATTTCAAATTTTAAAGGATTTTGTATGTCTATTTTTACTAATAAATTGTCACCCCAATCTCGAGTTTGGGTTTATCCGGCTCATCGTTCGTTTACTGCTGCTGAAGCAGAAAAAGTTAGTGAGCGAATAGCAGATTTTGTAAAAGGGTGGAATTCACACAAAGTAGAGGTGATGGGCGATGGAAAATTAGTACATCAGCGGTTTGTGATTTTGATGGCCGATGAAAGCCATCCTGAAGGGTCGGGCGCAGTGAGTGGTTGCTCAATAGACTCCTCTGTTCGGTTAATTAAAGCATTAGAAAAGGAATTTGATATTCGGTTTTTTGACCGCTCCTTGGTGACTTATCGCGATGGGGATGAAATTAAGAGCTGCTCCATCGCTGATTTTGAACTGTTTATCTCTAGTGGTGTCTTATCTGAAAATACGCTCGTTTTCAATCACCTTGCCAATACTAAAAACGATTTACTTTCAGCTTGGGAAATTTCGTATAAAGACAGTTGGGTAAAAAAAGTGCCAGCTCTAACTTCAAGTTTTCAATTTTCACTCTAGTCCTCGTTTTGTATCGGCATTATATATTGAATTGATTTTACGCTAGAATAAATCGTTTTTGATTACTTTTTTAGCGAAAGTGAAGATTATTAAGTTACTGCGACTGACACTTTGTCACGTCCTTTTTTATCTTTGCCGACCATTTAGTCTTTATGAGCAACTTACTTTATAACAACGAAACTGCGTTTGAATTACAAACCAAAAAAATAGACGAAAGTCGTCAGGGTGAAACGCTAACCTTAGAAAAACCTGAAGGTGTAGCCCTTAACGGCAAAAAGTTCTATATTGAAAGTTACGGCTGCCAGATGAATTTTGCGGATAGTGAAGTAGTAGCTTCTATATTGGCCAATGCAGGTTTTGATTCGACCACAGAGTTTTTAGATGCTGATTTGATTCTAATTAACACCTGCTCCATTCGCGACAATGCCGAGCAGCGAGTTCGTAACAGACTGCAAAACCTAAAAGTGGTCAAGAAGACGAAAAAGGGAGCCTTGATTGGCGTGTTGGGTTGTATGGCCGAGCGGTTGAAAGAGAAGTTTTTGGATGAAGAAAAATTAGTTGATTTAGTAGTTGGGCCGGATGCTTATCGAACATTACCCGATTTAATTACAGAAGCAGAAACCGGACAAAAGGCGGTAAACGTCTTACTCTCTCGTGAGGAAACTTATGCTGAAATCAGTCCTGTTCGTCTTAACTCCAATGGAATCACTGCTTTCATCAGTATTATGCGCGGTTGCGATAATATGTGCGCATTTTGTGTGGTGCCGTTTACGCGTGGTCGTGAGCGCAGTCGCGATTACAAGAGCATTGTGCAAGAAGCCAAAGATTTGTATGCTAGCGGTTACCGAGAAGTGACTTTGCTTGGTCAAAACGTTGATTCATATCGTTTTTCGGATGACAAAACGCTAGTCGGCAAGAAACTGATTGATGCGAAATATGACGAAGGGGTCATCAACTTTGCGCGATTGTTAGAATTAGTAGCGCATGTAGCTCCTGACTTGCGTGTTCGTTTTTCTACTTCGCACCCTAAGGACATGACCGATGATGTGTTGTACACGATGGCGAAGTATCCAAATATCTGTAAGTACGTTCATTTGCCGGTGCAAAGCGGAAATTCTCGCATTTTAGAAATGATGAACCGCACTTATGATCGGGCGTGGTATTTGGAGCGCATTGATGCCATTCGTAGAATTTTGCCGGAAGCAGAAATTTCAACAGATATTATTACCGGTTTTTGTACAGAAACAGAGGAAGAACATCAAGACACCATCAGCATGATGGATTATGCAAAATATAGCATGGCTTATATGTTTATTTACTCCGAAAGACCGGGCACATTAGCGGCAAAAAAGTATAAAGATGATATTCCCGAAGAAGTGAAACAGCGCAGGTTGCAAGAGATTGTGGCTTTGCACCGCAAACATTCGCTCGAAAGCAATCAACGCGATGTCGGTAAAACATTTGAAGTGTTGGTAGAAGGCGTTTCGCAGAAGAATGAAAACCAACTTTATGGTCGTAACACTCAAAATAAAGTAATTGTGTTTCCAAAACAAGATGCTGAACTCGCTACATATCGTATGGTGAAAGTGGTGAATTGTACATCGGGAACATTGATTGGTGAATTAATTTAAAGCATGATTGAAAATGGATATTCAAAGTATAAAAAATAGATTCGGCATTATCGGAAGTTCTCCGGGTTTGCATCATGCTATCAGCATTGCAGAGCGTGTTGCGGGCACACATTTAACTATTTTAATCACCGGGGAGAGTGGCGTGGGGAAAGAAGTTTTTTCGCATATCATTCATCAACTCAGCACCCGAAAACACAATCCGTTTATTGCTGTTAACTGTGGAGCCATTCCAGAGGGAACTATTGACTCCGAATTATTTGGTCATGAGAAAGGGGCATTCACCGGAGCCAGCGATCAGCGCAAAGGTTATTTTGAAACAGTAGCCGGTGGAACTATTTTTTTAGATGAGGTTGGAGAACTGCCTTTAGGCACGCAAGCACGATTGCTTCGCGTTTTAGAAACAGGTGAATACATCCGTGTAGGTTCTTCAAAAGTTATGAAAACAGATGTGCGTGTCATTGCTGCTACAAATGTAAATTTACAAGAAGCAGTTCGTGCCGGACGTTTTCGTGAGGACTTGTATTATCGCTTATCTACCGTGCCTATTTACATTCCGCCATTGCGCGAGCGAGGCGAAGACATTTACTTGTTGTTTAGGAAATTTGCCACTGATTTTTCAGAGAAAAATAAAATTCCATCGGTTAAACTGACAGACGATGCCAAGAAATTGGTGTTGAACTACCCATGGCCGGGCAATGTACGTCAACTGAAAAACGTAGCGGAACAAGTTTCTATATTGGCTATTGATAAAGAGGTAACGGCTACAGAGCTTTCGGAGATTGTACCGGACATTACTCAAACACGGTTGCCGGCTTTAGCTGAAGCAAGATATGAGAGCGGTGGAAGTAATTTTACGGAGCGTGAAATCCTTTACAAGTTGATTTTTGATTTGAAGAAGGATTTGAATGATCTGAAGCAGTTTGTTTATGACATCACTAAGCAGCAAATGAATGGCAACAATTCATTTGATCAAACGGTTAGTCGCCCACAATTTTCAGTCGCTCAACCCACTTCGTCAGATAGCAACCCTATAGTGTTGCCACAGCAAAACAATAACCAGCCGGTGTTTATCAATGACAAATCGTTTGAAGAACACGAAACGATTGATGAATCGTTATCCATTTTAGATAAAGAAAAAGAACTTATTCTAAAAGCTTTGAAAAAGCACCGCAACAAACGGAAAGATGCGGCAACAGATTTGGGGATTTCAGAGCGTACATTGTACCGAAAGATTAAAGAATATGATATTGATATTTAGGGTATGAAGTTATTGTTAGTAGTACCCAATGAAGCTTTGGTTCATGGATTGGTAGCACATTTCAATTCGGAGTTTACGCCAAATGCAGAACATAAATTTTTGCTTCACGCCAAATGGCTTCACCATGAAGTGGATGTAATTGTTGCGTTAGGTTTTTCTACTTCATTGACGTATCAATTGACAAAAGCTTTAGGTCGGCAGAAGTATCATTTAGCACTAAAAATCTCTTTGGCTGCTGCCTACTCGGCTACAACAGTAGCAGATACAATTTTAAATATAGTGAACGAAAAGCCGGCAGATGTCGGTGAACAAACAATAGATGGTTGGCAAGATGTGTATGATTTGAATTGGTTGAATCGTGAAGATGCGCCTCATGTGCGTGGTGGTTTTGTAAACATGACTAATGCCTATATGAATGTGTTCATGCCCTTTAAAAAAGTGGTGGGTTTAACGGTAAATCATCAAGCCGACACATCTTTAGTAGTTTACCGGAAAGAGCGATACAAAGCGGAGGTAGAAACAGCGGATGGACTTGCTTTTGTATATGCCTGCTTAGCTGAGCAACAAACTTACTATCATTTAGCAGTTGTAAATCGTAATTTGACTGACGAGGTAAACCAAAACAACACGGAGTCAGTTGTACTACATTTACTCACTGATTTAATTCAAATATTATAGTTTTATTCATTCTTCAAAACACCATCATGGCATACAATACGCTTATCGAACAATATCGTGCAAACAGAAAAATCACTGACCCTAAGTTTTTAAAGTTAGTACGTAGTGGATTTTTGTTTAATATGTTTTTATTAGGGAAATTACCTATGGGCTTCATCGCTCGCCTAAAAGTGAAATCGGTAGACGCAGAGCGATGTCAAATCACTGTGCCATTTCGTTGGGTGAACCAAAATCCGTTTGGTTCAACTTATTTTGCTGTGTTGGCTATGGCTGCAGAGATGAGTTCCGGCATGTTGGCGTTGATGGCCACACAAGACTCAAAGCCATCCGTGAGCATGTTGGTTACAAAGTTGGAAGCTAAGTTTGTGAAAAAAGCTACGGGTCTGACAACGTTTACTTGCAACGATGGCGCTATTATTAATGCTGCTGCCGAGAAAGCCATTGCTACCGGAGAAGGACAAAGCGTGGTTTGCTACTGTGTAGGTAAATCGGAAAGTGGCGAAATAGAAGCTGAGTTTTTAGTGGAGTGGAGTTTCAAAGCACGCTCAAAAAAATAAGCAATGGTAAAAATTGTGGTGACCGGAGCTGCGGGTTTCATTGGTAGCTTTTTGGCTCAACAGCTTAATGCTTTGGGGTATAATGATTTGATTTTAGTCGACCATTTTGATGAACCAGAAAAACTATCCAACCACATCAATTTAAAATGTAGTCAAAAAATTGACCGCGACCAGTTCTTAGAATGGTTTACTGATGAGGCTGAAGACATCAGTTTTGTTTTTCATATAGGCGCCAGAACTGACACTACGGAGTTTAATTTTCGGGTACTTGATTCGTTGAATTTGAGTTACACCAAAGCAGTATGGGAGATTTGCACCGTGAAGCAAATTCCCTTGGTTTATGCTTCATCTGCCGCAACTTATGGTTTAGGTGAGTATGGTTTTGATGATGACGAGCAGAAAATTCCAGATTTAAAACCGCTTAATCCTTACGGTTTGAGCAAACAATTGTTTGATGTTTTTGCTTTAGAACAAAAGCAAACTCCTCCATTTTGGTGTGGTTTAAAATTTTTTAATGTTTATGGCCCGCAAGAGAACCACAAAGCACGAATGGCCTCGGTGGTATATCACGCTTTTCATCAAGTTAAATCAACGGGGAAAGTAAAGTTGTTTCAAAGCCACTTGGACGATTACAAAGATGGAGAGCAGTTGCGCGATTTTATTTATGTAGAGGATGTAGCAAATGTCTGTCTGTTTTGGATGGAACAATTTTCTGTAGGGAAAGCCAGCGAAACTAATTCAGGCATTTATAATTTAGGCACCGGAGTGGCACGAAGTTTTAATGATTTAGCTAAGGCAATTTTCACTGCACTTTATCTTCCAATTCAAATAGAGTATATTCCTATACCCGAAGATATTCGCGACAAGTATCAGTATTACACTCAAGCCAAGATGAGTAAACTTGCTAAACAAGGCTACGAAAAGTCATTCACTGCTTTGGAGGAAGGTGTACGAAAATACGTTAACTATTTGTCCGGATTTGAACATTAATTATCCGGCAGCATTGGTGTATTTACTTCAGGCACATTAGTCGGAGCAACAGGTTTCCCTCTCCCCTTTTTCTTGAAATCGGATATTTCTATAAAACACCCTACCACCAAGAAATCACGTCCCGTTTCATCATTAATTTTATAATCAAATTGGTGAAGGTACCCAACTTGCAGCGCTACTATCTTATTGATTTTATAATTTAACCCAATCTGTGCGCGGTTGCGCTCAAAATAAGGCTCTTTATCTGTAAAAAACAACTCGTTACTCAACTGGGCAGTGAAAGGCTTGTAACCTTTTTTATCTTTTCCAAAAGGGATAGATATACCTAAGCGATAGCGAAATCTATTTCTATATCCAGAACTTGTAAATCTAAATTCTGCACGGTAGCGTTGTTCAATACGTAAAATCCAAATGGGGTGTTGAAGTATAACTTGTGGCCATAATCTAAACTCAGCATTGTTTTTAGGTCGTATGAAATTGCCACCTTCGCGATAAGTATCGTAGTCTCCGGCAGCAAGCGTGAGGACTACATTTGGATGAGCTTTGAAATTTACGCCTGCTTTATGCTCATGATAGTGAAAATGGTGATAAAATCGAAGTGAGCGGAGTTGTGCTTCGGCAAACACACTCCATTTTTTGTGAACGTTTAATTTGATGTTTATAATATTCCAACTTCCTAAATCAAATCGGGTATTTGCCATGGATTGCCGATGTGATAGTACGATAGAAAAAAATATAATTAAGTATCGCATTTTTTGCAACGTGATAAAGTTCTTGGGCAAATGTATAAGGATGTTCCAAAAATTACTCTCCAATTTATTGAGTTCTTACTACTCGGTTTTTTAGTTAAATAATTTCTTTACTTTTATTTATCAATATAATACAGATAATGAAAAATGTGCTTATCGGTTTAGTGCTTGCCTCCACACTTTTGGGATGCAACTTAGATGCAACGAAAAAAGAGAATGGTTCATTCTATGTAAACGGAACAGTATATAAAGTAGATGAAAATGGTGTAGCAGTGAGCTATTTCAATAATACTACCTTACTTATTCAATTAACAGCAGGAAGCAGTCAAACCTTTGCCACTTCTTTTCAGTTGGATTTAAACCAAATTGATGTTCCTGTTGCTATAGACTCCGCTGCTGAAGGTGTTTTTTACATTGGCGCAAATAGTGCTGTTCAATATTT
>CANGXE010000025.1 GCA_947457525.1 Bacteroidota bacterium
AGTAAAAAGTATGGCTTAGGATTTTTATTTGTTGCTACTATAGCTGCTCTTCCGGTGTTGGCTTATTGGTTAGTGCCGAGTTTCCAAAACAAGATCGCACATAGTATCTACGACCTTCAAGAAATGAAAGCCGGAGTGATTAATTATCGTTATGATGCCATGCGTTTGGTGTCGATGAAAGCAGGATTGATGGTGTGGGGACAAGATGTGCTGATGGGTGTTGGCGCTGGTGATTTATCGGCAGCGATGAATGATTATTATGCCCAAAGCTATCCTCAACTGGACGAGCAAAATCGGCTGTTACCTCATCATCAATTTATCTGGGTGCTGGCGAGCGTAGGTTTGTTGGGCTTGTTTCAATTTTTGATGGCGTTTTATATTCCTTTTTTCGCTAATGGTAATTTTCGTCAATGGATTTTTGTGGTGTTACACCTCATTTTGTTTACTTCATTTTTTACGGAACATACGCTCGAAGAACAAATAGGCACTGCTTTTTATCTTATCTTTCTCCTCTTATTTATCCAACGATTCAGAACCCATGCATAAGTTATCGGTGGCTATCATAACGTTCAACGAAGAAAGTTGCATTGAAGCTTGCTTGGATTCGGTGGCAGGTGTTGCCGATGAAATCATTGTTTTAGATAGCTTTTCATCAGACAAAACCGTTCAACTTGCAAACAGCAAGGGCGCAAAAGTTTTTCAGCAAAAATTTGCTGGTTACACCCAGCAAAAACAAGATGCGGTTTATCTTTGCGGCAACGATTACATATTAGCCTTAGATGCAGATGAGCAACTCAGTGCTGAGCTATTGGCGAACATTCAATCCATAAAAACCAATGGATTTAAGGAGGCGGCATACCTAGTTAATCGCCTAAATTTTGTTGGCAATCGAGCAGTAAAAACTTGTGGTTGGTATCCCGATAAAAAAATCAGACTTTGGGACAGAAAAAAAGGAGCGTGGGGCGGACAAAATCCGCATGACAAAGTAGTGATGCAACATGGCATTCAAGCAAAACAGCTCCATGGCGATTTATTGCATTTTACTTATCCCACACTGGAGGATATGATAAAACAAGCCGATAAATTTGCACGAGTTGCCGCTAATGAATTGAAACATAAAAATAACTTCTACTTAATATTGAAATTAGCATTCAGCGCACCTATTCGATTTTTAAAATCATACTTTATAAAAAGAGGTTTTATAGATGGGAAATTGGGTTGGTTAATTTGTTTTCATCAAACCCGAGAAGTGTTGCTCAAATATTTTTTGGCCTTAAAATATAAATGGTCATGAGGATAGGATTTGATGCTAAACGTGCGCTAAATAACACCACCGGCTTAGGTAACTATGCCCGATGGCTGTTGAATGCTCTGCAGGCACAATATCCGCAGCATGAATATTTTTTGTATTCACCTAAAGCAAAATCAGAATTAGAAGCTAGATTCATTGGTGCACATCAATTGATTTTGCCGGAAACATTAAAAGCTAAACTTTGGCCTGCTTATTGGCGCTCGGTCAATTTATCCGATGAGTGGCATTATCAAAAACTGTCGTTGTTTCATGGATTAAGCAATGAAATTCCATTGCACTCTCATCGACAAAAAACACCAACTGTGGTGACTATTCATGACCTGATTTTTTTGAAACATCAAGCACAGTATTCATTTTTTGACCGTCAACTTTACACGCTCAAAACAGAATATGCTTGTCGATATGCTGCAAAAATCATAGCCATCAGCGAAGAGACAAAACAAGACATTATTGATTTTTATAAAGTACCTGAACACAAAATCGAGGTGATTTATCCGGCTGTTGATGCGTCTTTTGCAGTGCAGTCGCCATCGGTAGTATCGCAAGTTAAACAGCATTACGCTTTGCCTCAAAAATATATACTCAACGTGGGTAGTTTTTTTGCTCGTAAAAATCAACACACACTCATTGAAGCTTTCTCGATGATCAAAGATAAAGTAGAAGAAGATTTGGTGTTGGTAGGCAAAAGCGGAAACACTTTGTTGGAATTGCGAAAAATCATTTACGACCAAAAATTAACCGAGCGGGTGAAGATTTTAACTTCTGTATCTAATGAAGATTTACCAGCGGTTTATAGTGGAGCAAGTTTGTTGGCTTACCCAAGTTTGTACGAAGGATTTGGTATGCCGGTGTTAGAGGCGCAACAATGTGGTGTGCCGGTGGTGGCTACTCATTCGGGAGCCATTGCAGAAGTAGCCGGACCACATTCTTTAGTTATTCCACCTACATCAGTTGAAGAAATTGCAGAAAAAATGTTGATGGTGTTAACTAATAGCACATTGCAGGAAAAAATGCGTGCGGAAGGATTAGCCTTCTCCGCCAATTTTAGTTTGCAAAGTATGGCAGCGAAGACCATGCAGTTGTATCAATCAATCATGTAATTAACACAAATAAAAAAGCCCTTGCTACATCAAGATAGCAAGGGCTTAAACTAGTTATGTAAGTGAAAGCTAGAGTTTGCGCACTACTTCGATTTCTTCAAACACCTCTATGGTGTCGTTTGGTTTGATGTCTTGGTAATCTTTGATTTGAACACCGCAATCTAAACCACTAACCACTTCTTTCGCGTCATCTTTGAAACGTTTCAAAGCGGAGACAGCCCCGGTGTGCAATACAATGCCATCGCGGATAATCCGCACTTTAGATTTATTGAGAATACGGCCTTCTTTCACAAAGCTACCTGCAATAGTGCCGACCTTGGTAATGTTATAAACCTCACGCACTTCAAGCATACCGATTACTTTCTCTTCAATCTTAGGCTCTAACATACCTTCCATAGCATTTTTCACATCTGCGATAGCGTTGTAGATGATAGAGTAAAGTTTGATTTCGATATTTTCTTCTTCGGCAATCTTCTTTGCGTTTTGGCTTGGGCGAACGTTGAAACCAATCAAGATAGCATCAGAAGCAGTAGCCAACATCACATCCGATTCGGAGATTTGACCTACGCCTTTGTGTACCACTTTCACCGAAATTTCATCAGTCGATAATTTTAACAATGAATCTGCCAAAGCTTCTACTGAACCATCCACGTCACCTTTGATGATGAGGTTAAGTTCCTTAAAGTTACCCAAGGCTAAACGTCTTCCGATCTCATCTAAAGTGATGTGTTTCTTGGTGCGGATGCCTGTTTCGCGTTCGAGTTGAGCACGTTTATTCGCCAACTCTTTAGCGGCTTGTTCGTCTTTAAAGATCTTAAATTTCTCACCCGATTGTGGCGCACCGTTCAATCCTAAGATTTGCACCGGAGTAGAAGGACCGGCCACTTGTTGGCGCGTTCCTTTGTGGTCAAACATCGCTTTGATTTTGCCGGAGAAAGGTCCTGAAACGATGTAATCGCCAAGGTGCAATGTGCCGGATTGAACCAATAAGGTAGTGGTGTAGCCTCTACCTTTATCGAGTGTTGCTTCAATCACTGAGCCAAAGGCCTCTTTGTTTGGATTTGCTTTTAACTCAAGCATATCTGATTCAATCGTAATCTTATCTAATAAAGCATCAACGTTTAATCCGGTTTTAGCCGAAATTTCTTGTGTTTGGAATTTACCTCCCCATTCTTCTACCAATAAATTCATTGCTGAAAGCTGCTCACGAATTTTGTCGGAGTTAGCTCCCGGCTTGTCAATCTTATTGAAAGCAAAAATCATAGGCACGCCTGCTGATTGAGCGTGGTTGATGGCCTCCTTAGTTTGTGGCATCACGGCATCGTCTGCCGCAATAACAATGACAGCAACATCAGTTACTTTAGCTCCACGTGCACGCATAGCTGTAAAGGCTTCGTGCCCCGGAGTATCTAAGAAAGTGATTTTTTTGCCTGAAGGTGCCGTTACTTCATAAGCTCCAATATGTTGTGTAATACCTCCGGCCTCTTTATCGGCTACATTTGTTTTTCTGATGTAATCAAGCAAAGATGTTTTACCGTGATCTACGTGACCCATGATTGTAACGATAGGGGCGCGTTGAACTAAGCTATCCGGATTTTCATCTTCGTCTTCTTTGAACGCTGTTGTTTCTTCAGCAGATTGGAACTCTACTTCAAAGCCGTTTTCAGCTGCTACTAACTCTAAAATCTCTGCATCTAAACGTTGGTTGATAGATACCATCACACCTAAGGTCATACATGTAGAAATTACTTTCACTGGAGAGATGTTCATCAAACTCGCCAACTCGCTTACAGTCATAAACTCAGTTACTTTGAGTTTTGCGTTTAGTTTATTTTCTTCTTCGGCTTGTGCATTTTCTTTAAAGGCCGAGCGTTTGTCGCGTCCACGTTTTACGCGGCCGCTTTTGCTCGTTTGACCTTGTATTTTGGCCATAGTGGCCTTGATTTTATCTTCAATCTGTTTTTCGGTGATTTCAGCCGGAGTACCGGTGATGGTGGTAGGACGAGTAAGTTCACGTTTACGTTGAAAGTTCTCTATTTTTTTGTCGTAAAGACCGCCTGTTGTTGTGCCGGTGGTATTTGCCGGGCGAGCTTGTTTTTTAATTAGCTTACGCTCACGCTTTTTCTTTTCCCCTTCTACATCTTCACGTTTTCTTGAAGGTTCCGCTTTGATTTCAATTTTACCCAAAATTTTAGGTCCATCAAGCTTTTGATAGACTGTTTCATGCTTACTTTCAACTTCGGGTTCTTTTGTCTCTTCTTTTATTGGGACAACATCTTCAATAACTGGAGTTTCCACTATCGGTGTTTCCTCCACCTTTGTTTTTTTGACTGCCGGCTTTTCAATTGGCTTCTCTTCTACTTTTTCTTCTTTGCCGACTTTTTTGGTTCCTTTCTTAGGCTTATCTAAATCAATCTTGCCTATAATGTTTGGCCCTTCGAGGGTTACTTTTTCGGCTGTAATCAAATCTGAAGTTTCGGGCTTTGGAGCGAGATTGTTTTTAACCAACAATTCTTGTTCCACCACTTCGGGTTCTTCTTCTTTTTTTACCGACTTGGCTACAACGAGCACTTCCACCTCTTCTTTCTTCGGTTTTTCGACCGGTTTGCTGATTTCAGCTTGTTGTTTAATGGCCTTGTCCGCACCAAACTCTTTGTCGAGCACAGCAATCATTTCGGGCGTCAGTTTAGAGTTGGGGTTGCTATCCAACTCAAACTTGGCTTTTTTGAGCGCCTCTATAATGTGTTCTGTCGACACATTGTAGCTAGCACCCGCTTTTGCTAATCGTAATCCTTTTACTTCTGCCATTGATGGTTATTAATTAATTAATGAGTGATAATTTACAGTGAAGGCATTGCGCCATTCACGCAATACACTCACTAACTTTTGTTGTTTTTTTGTTTCATAACGTATGTTGTCAGCACACGAGCCATCTTAACCTTGGAATTCACTTTCCAAAATCTTGCGGATATCTTTGATAGTCTCTTCTTCCAAATCAGTTCTGCGTACCAACTCGTCATCGCTCAAGGCTAAAACGCTTTTTGCGGTATCGCAACCGATTTTTTTCAATTCATCTAACATCCAGCCTTCAATTTCATCAGCAAATTCATCCAATTCGATATCTTCTTCCTCGATGTCTTCACCATCTTGTTCACGATACACATCAATTTCAAACCCAACCAATTTGCTCGCTAATTTGATATTGACCCCACGCTTACCAATAGCCAACGACACTTGGTCAGCATCTAAGTAAACTGAAATTCGTTTTTTCTCTTGGTCAATATCCATAGAGTTCACTTTAGAAGGCGCCAAGGCTCTCTGCACCATCAAACTCAAGTTGTTTGTGTGGTTGATGATGTCAATGTTTTCATTTTTCAACTCGCGAACGATGCCATGAATACGAGAACCTTTCACCCCCACACAAGCCCCCACCGGGTCGATGCGATCGTCAAAAGACTCTACGACTACTTTCGCTTTTTCGCCCGGTTCACGAACTATATTTTTGATGGTAATCAAACCATCAAAAATTTCCGGCACCTCTGCTTCGAGCAACTTCGCCAAAAATGATGGGTCGGTTCTTGACAAAATGATATAAGGTGTGTTGTTTCTCAACTCTACGTTTTTGATAACCGCACGAACATTGTCGCCTTTCTTAAAGAAATCTGCTCGGATTTGTTCTGTTTTTGGCATCAACAATTCGTTGCCTTCTTCGTCAAGCATCAATATTTCTTTCTTCCATACTTGGTAAACCTCGGCAGAAACCACTTCACCGATGCGGTCTTTGTATTTTTTGTAGACTTCGTCTTTCTCTAAGTCGCCCACGCGAGACGCCAAAGTTTGGCGAGCGGCCAACACTGATCTGCGACCAAAGCTTTCTAACTCAATTTTTTCATAGGTTTCTTCACCAATGTCGAAGTCTTCCTCAATCTTTCTCGCTTCGGTGATTCCGATTTGCGTGATTGGGTTTTCTACCGCATCGTCTTCTACAATTTCACGTTTGTGCCAAATCTCTAAGTCACCTTTTTCTGTATTTACCACTATGTCGAAGTTGTCTACATCGCCATATTTTTTGCGCAAAAGCGTACGAAACACATCTTCCAACACTTTCATCATGTTGTTGCGGTCAATGTTTTTCATTTGTTTGAACTCACTAAAAGAGTCAATCAGATCTAAACTGTTCATCGGTTTAATTTTTTAGTTTATGAAGATGATTTGGTTTGGTTTAAAATGTAAACTGCAATACAACTTTTTTTGTGTCGCTATAAAGCAGATAATGTTCTTTAGGGGCAATTGGTGCCTCTGTGGGTTCTTTTTTCTTTTTCTTTTTTTCTACAATTATCTCTTGCAAAACAAAGCCATTTTCATCAGCTTTTAGCAATTTTCCTTCAATTCGCTCTCCATTTGTTTTCACTACTTCTAGCATTCGACCAATTCTTCGCAAATATTGGCGATAAACCTTCAACGGATTGCTCATGCCGGGAGAGGACACTTCCAATACATAATTTTCCGGCACAATTCCACTTTCATCTAGGTTTTTCTCCAATTGACGTGACAAAAACGCACAATCCTCTATATGAATACCATGGTCAGCATCTACATATAACTCAATTCGCTTACCGGCAGATATCTTTATGTCTACAAAAAAGAAATCTTTTTCGGTCAAAATTGGGTTTAACCACTCCGTAATCTTATGCTTTACTTCTTCAAAGTTCATAGCCAAAAAATAAGAGAGGGGACTCTCGTCCCCTCTTCCGTATCATAAATGCAATGCAAATATGCAATTAAATATTGAATTATACAAATCAACTTCCCTTTTTAGGTTTAGGGTCGTACCAAGCCTCAAAATAAATATCTGGGTAGATTTCTATAATTTTGGCGAGATGGTTGAGTTGAACCGGTTATCAATTGTTTTTCAGCTATTATTCTTTGAATTTGCTTTTTAGTGCGCTTCGAGCCAGTTTTCACCAATACCAATTTCGGCTTCGATGGGCACTTTAGTTTTTAGTGCGGTGACCATCTGTTCGTAGATGATGGGTTTGATTCGTTCTACTTCATCGCGGTGGGCATCGAATACTAATTCATCATGAACTTGTAAAGTCATTCGTGATTTGAAACCGTGTTGCTTAAACTCTCGATGAATATTAATCATCGCCAGTTTGATGAGGTCGGCTGCCGAACCTTGCACGGGTGAGTTGATGGCGTTTCGTTCAGCAAAACCACGAACGGTGAAGTTCTTAGAGTTAATATCGCTGAGGTAGCGCCTGCGGCCCATGATGGTTTGCACATAGCCATTCTCGCGCGCAAACTGAATGTTGTTGTTCATGTAGGCTTTCACTTTAGGAAACTGCACAAAGTAGTTTTCGATGATGCCTTTGGCCTCGGTGCGGCTCACATTGATATTTTCGGCCAAGCCGAATGCACCTTGTCCGTAGATGATGCCAAAGTTGACGCTTTTTGCTTTATAGCGCATTTCTTTGGTGACTTCTTCTAGTGGCACATTGTATACTTTGGCGGCTGTGGCAGTGTGTATGTCCAGTTTATTAGTAAATGCTTCGAGCATATTTTCATCTTCGCTGAGCTCGGCCACCAGGCGAAGTTCTATCTGCGAATAGTCAGCAGAGAGCAACACATATTCTTCGCTGCGCGGAATGAAAGCCTTGCGGATGTGTTTGCCGCGGTCGGTGCGAATAGGAATGTTTTGAAGATTAGGATTATCTGAACTCAAGCGACCAGTAGCCGCCACGGCTTGACGGAAAGTAGTGTGAATGCGACCGGTTTGTGGATGTACAAGTAAAGGAAGTGTATCCACATAGGTTGATTTTAACTTTGCCAACTCGCGATAGTCGAGAATATACTCTACAATTGGGTGATGTCTGGATAGAGATTTGAGGGCATCTTCATTAGTAGAAAGTTGACCAGTAGAGGTTTTCTTGCCTTCGAAAGGAAGGTGAAGATGATTATACAAAACATCACTCAACTGCTTGGGTGAGTCAAGGTTGAAATTCATGCCCGCCAACGAGAAAACATTTTCGCGCACTTCAATCATTTCTTTTTCCAGCAAGGCAGAATAATCGCGCAAAAAAGTTTCATCAATGTTTACGCCTTCGCGCTCCATATCGGCCAAAACTATTACTAGTGGATGTTCGATTGCATTTAAAACATTACTTACTTCGCGCTGCTCTACCATCTGTCCGATTTTGCCTTTGAGTTGCAAAGTGATGTCCGCATCTTCCCCAGCGTATTCAGTAATCTTTTCCATAGCTACATTGCGCATACTGCCTTGGCTCTTGCCTTTTTTGCCAATGAGCGTTTCGATGCTCACAGGCGAATAGCCAAGGTAAGTTTCACTGAGATAATCCATACCATGTTTAAGATCGGGCTCTACGAGATAGTGCGCCAACATCGTATCATATATAGGTAAGCCAACCGACACATCATACTTTTTTAGAATATGTAAGTCGAACTTCACATTTTGTCCAATCTTAATATGAGTTTGACTTTCGAGCAAAGGCTTAAAATGAGCCACCGTTTGTTTGGCTACGGTTTGGTCTGCAGAAATCGGTACGTAAAACGCCTCGCCCGCTTGATAAGAGAAACTCATGCCCACCAGCTCGGAGGTAAAATAGTCGAGGCCGGTAGTTTCGGTATCGAAACAAAATTCTTTTTGTTCGTTGAGTTTGGCAACTAGTAGGGAAATAGCTTCGGGTGTGTCTACTGTGATATACGTGTGAGGAGTGTTTTCGATGTTCTTTCCTTTCTCTACAGTTTCATCACTTAGTGCTTCGGCTTCGCCAAACAAATTACCTTGAGATGAAGGTGTGTTTTTACTTTCGGGTTTCGGAGTTTCTGTGTTGGTGTTGACCGAATAGTCTGTGCCCAGAATTCTTCTGCCCAAATTCCTAAATTCTAGTTCGGCAAAGATGGCGCCCATCTCTTCTTTGTTTGGTGGATCTATTTTCAGCGCTTCGTCTGTTACTTCAATCGGCACATTGGTATTGATGGTGGCCAGTAATTTACTCATCAAGCCTTGCTCGGCAAAGTTCTTGAGATTTTCGCCTAATTTGCCTTTTACTTTGTCGGCATTAGCTAACACATTTTCGACTGAGCCATATTCTTTAATCAGTTTCTTTGCAGTGACCTCGCCCACTTTCGGAATGCCGGGAATATTATCCACGGCATCACCCATCAAACCGAGAATATCAATCACTTGCAGCGGGTTTTCAATCTCCCAGCGATCTTTGATTTGTTGCACGCCCATTATCTCCACATCGCCACCGCTGCGGGCAGGTTTGTAAATCAAAATATTTTCTTCCACGAGTTGACCAAAATCCTTGTCGGGCGTCACCATATAAACGATGTGACCTTCGGCTGCTTTTTTCTTGGCGATGGTGCCGATGACATCATCCGCTTCATAGCCTTCAAGTTCGAGAATGGGAATGTTCCAAGCCTTGATAATTCGCTTAATGTAAGGCACAGCAAATAGAATATCTTCTGGTGTTTCTTGACGATTTGCTTTGTAATCTGCAAAAGTAGCTTCGCGCTCTACTGAGCCACCCAAGTCAAACACTACTGCCAAGTGAGTTGGTTTTTCTTTTTGTATCAACTCATAAAGTGTGTTCGTAAAACCACTGATGGCCGACACATTTTGTCCTTTCGAATTTAAGAGTGGATTTTTGCTAAAAGCAAAGTAAGCGCGAAAGATGAGCGCAAATGCATCGAGTAAGAAAAGTTTATTGTCATCCGTGTGGGCACTGGTCATGGCGTTGCGTTTAAAAGTTGGGGAGATAAAAATAACTTTCTAGGCGAAAAGCAATAGCCTACAATGAACGATTATCGGTTGTTAAGCACAACGAAAGCCCGTAGACAACTTAATCAACGATAACGACCGGGTTGAACTAGCGTAAACGTAAGTAGGATGATAACTCTATGGACTAATGTTTTAGGAATACGGGTAGCATCTTTTGAGGCGCAATGAGGGCAAAGCATAAAGTAAAAATTTCCTTTGCGATATTAGTTGACTAGTGCTAAGTAATTACACCACTAATGTCGATCTTTCTATTCTTAATGTAATCTTAACATCACAAAAAATAAAAGCCTTTTTCTTTGTCAAAAATTGTTGAGATGGCAATAAAGTTAGTAGTATTTGATATGGCAGGAACTACTGTTTCAGACAATGATGATGTGCATGCGGCACTTATTACTGCCTTTTATCAACATAGTTACAGCATCCGTAGAGTAGATGCCAACAAAGTAATGGGTTGGCCAAAACCAACTGCTATTCACTTTTTATTGGATAAAGAGTTTGGGGTAAAGAAACCAAGATTAGAATCATTAACGAAAGAAATTCATCAAACCTTCTTATCAGAAATGATTTCGTTTTATAAAAATGATGCTTCCGTTAAAGCTAAACCAAATGCAGAAAAAACTTTTACCGCCCTTAAAGAAAAGGGCATTAAGGTGTGTTTAGACACCGGTTTTTCGCGCGACATTGCCGACACGATTATTCAACGCTTAGGTTGGAAAGAAAAAGGATTGATTGATTACTCTGTAACGAGCGATGAAGTAAAGAACGGTCGCCCTTACCCTGATTTAATACTCAAGGCTATGCGCTTGGCGGATGTAAAAGACCCGAGAGAAGTAGCTAAAGTAGGCGACACTATCTCAGACTTGCAAGAAGGCAGCGCAGCGGGATGTCGTTATGTGATAGGTATTACTACTGGTGCTTACAAAGCTGAAGAACTGGCGAAGCATGAACACACGCACCTCATCAACGATTTGCAGGAAATACTGGCAATCGTTTCGAGCGAGGCCAACTAAAATCCAGTGATGGCTATCACACTTGTTTTATTAAATGGTGCGGGATTTTTAGAAGAAGGATGCTGTATAGTCGTAAACATTGTTTTACCATCAGGAGTAAAGAAATTGCCGGTGGTTTCGCAGCCTTCTGGTGCCATCATAAATCGTTGCAAGTCATCAAGCGTGGGATTGACAATTGACAAATCAAGAAAATAGATTTCATTGTACGTTTCGCCTTTTGCTTTTACAGCTTCAGTAGCTTTCCCGTTCGTGCCGCTGTGCGAGTCTTCGCTAATCACTA
>CANGXE010000026.1 GCA_947457525.1 Bacteroidota bacterium
CGGCTGTTAACCAAAACATCTTTTCTTTGTTTTAATTACAATGCTAGGCTATCGTTTTTCAAAGTACAATCCCAAGAACCAATCGAATTTCGATCGGTTGTTTGACATATTTAAGCAGTTGCTGACCTACACTTCGGGCGATGTGGCGGAAGCTTTGAGTTGGCTGACGGAGCTTGACAAGGAATACAAACTAACCGACAGTAATTACGGTATAGGTGACTTTATAAATGAACTCCGTGAGCGGGGGTACATTAAAGATGAGCAAGAAGGTGAAGGCAGTTTTTCCATAACCCCAAAGACCGAACAAAGTATTCGGCAGAGTGCACTAGAAAAGATTTTTGGCAAACTGAAACGCGGCAAAGCAGGAAATCACAAAACTAACCACACCGGTCAAGGTGATGAAATGAGTAGCGATATGCGCAGCTACCAATTTGGCGACTCTCTGGAACAAATTGCGATGCTAGAGAGTTTTCGCAATGCACAAATCAATCACGGCATTGGAGAGTTTATGATGAACGAAGATGACCTACTGGTGCGCGATAAAGAACACAAAACACAAACTAGCACCGTGTTAATGATTGACATTTCGCATAGTATGATTCTATATGGCGAAGATAGAATCACCCCTGCAAAAAATGTGGCTATGGCATTGGCTGAGTTAATCAAACGAAAGTATCCCAAAGACACGCTCGACATCATTGTGTTTGGCGATGATGCCTGGCAAATTGAAGTCAAAGATTTACCCTACCTCCAAGTTGGACCTTATCACACCAACACAGTGGCCGGTTTAGAACTAGCGATGGATATTTTGCGCAGAAAGAAGAATGCTAACAAGCAAATTTTTATGATTACTGATGGCAAGCCTAGCTGTATTCGCGAAAATGGGCAGTATTACAAAAACAGTTTCGGTTTAGACAGAAAAATAGTGAACAAATGTCTTCGCCTGGCAGGAGCAGCACGGAGGTTAAAAATCCCTATTACTACATTCATGATTGCTACAGACTCTTATCTACAAAGTTTTGTGGAGGAATTTACGGAGGCAAATAGCGGAAAAGCATTTTATACTTCACTAAAAGGATTGGGGGAGTATTTATTTGAAGATTTTGAACGCAATAAAAAAAGAAGAGTAAGATGACCAAGAGCAAAACATTCGGTGAACTGAAGAAAAGCGGCTATCAAAGCAAAAAGATAAAAGATGAACTGAGAGATAATCTTGTTCTAAAACTGAAAAAGAAAGAAAAAATATTTGCCGGTATACTCGGTTATGAAGATACAGTGATACCGGATATTGAACGCGCAATTCTTTCAAGGCATAATATGAATTTATTGGGCTTGCGTGGGCAGGCTAAGACAAGGATAGCGCGACAGATGACTGAACTGCTGGATGAATACATTCCCATAGTGAAAGGGAGCGAATTGAACGATGATCCATTTAATCCTCTATCGCGTTATGCCAAAGATTTGATAGCCGAGAAAGGTGATGATACACCTATTGAATGGGTTCACCGCAGTGAGCGCTATGCCGAGAAGCTAGCTACTCCGGATGTAAGTGTTGCGGATTTAATTGGCGATGTAGATCCTATCAAAGCGGCTAATTTAAAACTGAGTTATGCCGATGAACGAGTGATTCATTTTGGAATGATACCACGAAGCAATCGATGTATTTTTGTGATTAATGAATTGCCAGATTTGCAAGCTCGCCTGCAAGTAGCTTTGTTTAATATTTTACAAGAAGGAGATATTCAGATTCGCGGATTTAAGTTGCGTATACCACTTGATATTGAATTTATTTTTACTGCCAACCCAGAAGACTATACCAACCGGGGCAGTATTGTCACTCCACTCAAAGACCGAATAGGTTCTCAGATTCTTACACACTATCCAAAGACTGTGAACTTTGGCAAAGAAATTACTCAGCAGGAGGCTAAGATAAATCCTACACAAAAGCAGAATGTGGAAGTTGCCGATTTGCTAAAAACATTGATTGAAATGATTGCTGTTGAAGCTCGGCAAAGTGAATTTGTAGATGCTAAGAGCGGAGTGAGTGCGCGCTTGACTATTTCGGCTTACGAAAACTTAGTCAGCACTGCGGAAAGAAGAATGTTGCTCAATGGGGAAGAAAATGCCTTTGCCCGAATTGGCGATTTAGCCGGTGTGTTGTCTGCCATAAACGGGAAGATTGAATTGGTCTACGAGGGAGAGCAGGAAGGCGCAGCAATGGTATCCCAAAGTTTGATTAGCAAGGCTATTCGTAATCACTTTTTAACGTTGTTTCCGGATCCCGCCAAATTGAAGAAGAAAAAAAAAGTGTCTCCTTATCAAAAAGTACTTGACTGGTTTGCTGAAAATAATGAGGTAGATATACTTTTAGGCGATACCGACAAAACTTACAAAAAAACACTGGATGCCATACCTGCCTTGGAAGAGTTGTTGAATACGTTGAGCGGCACTAATAAACCATTGGGCAATGATAAATACTTGATGAAAGAGTTTATTCTGCACGCACTTGCTGAACATTCACAAATAGGTAAGTCCAATTTGGAGCGTGGCATTCAA
This sequence comes from Bacteroidota bacterium, assembly GCA_947457525.1. GTDB lineage: Bacteria > Bacteroidota > Bacteroidia > Chitinophagales > LD1 > Bog-950. Next base: position 2,557 of record CANGXE010000026.1, read on the forward strand.
TTCAAAGATCTTTTCGGTTCTGTATTTTCTGCAAAAGATTTAGACGAAGGCGAAGAGGAATTGAATTAAAAAACATCAGAAGAAGTTTATTGGTATAAGAGCAACGGAAGATTTTTTATTTATAATTTTTGTACTTCATCGAGAACTTATTGACGTTAGTTTTGATGCAGGTAGTCTAGTAGGTGCGGAGAAACTAACCGCCTCTCGTTATCTGCCCATAAAACCATTATGCTTGGTTTGTCTTTTAAAACCTTATAAGTTTATGCTGAAGCGCCAACTCTCGGGTTCGTGCACCTAAATACAGCATCTCTACTGCAATCTGATGATTCAGATGTCTATATTTATCTTTTTCACGAATAGTGTTCTCGGCCGGGATGGGGCTTTGATAAGGGAGGTGGATACCCGATTTACCGATTGTACTCTCGGACTCTTCAACCTCTGTGCAAATATTTACTACTAGTCCTATAGTTGTGTCAATCGTGCCCACATCATTCTTTGATGAAAGCACGTTTTGCGGAAACTCAGTACTGCTCGATATCATATAGCCGTTGGGATCGACACTGATTAGATTGTTTACGTAAAAACCTGCTTGTTCCAGCACCCAAGCCACTCTAGGATGAACCGGTATGATTGTATCACCAAATGAAAATGCGTGTTTATCATACAATCCGTAATAATAAAAAGCTGTTTGTGCCCACACCTGAAGCAGTTGTGTTCTACGCGAGTTTGTATTGCACATAAAAACTACATAACGCTTGTCTGCCAAATTGCGCGCTATGTTATCCAACATTCTTTTTCGTTCAGGCGAAATGGTTTTAAAACTCTGAATAGTTGACCTGCAAAATTTATCCAGTCTCACATTAAACCGATTTTCCTGTGCTTTTAGCATACAGTGGAGCGACAATAAAGAAAAAAGAATAATGACCCGTTTCACAGCTATGAAAGTAGTGATTAAAGTCAAAAAACATGAAGGGGAAGAAAATATATGAGGAGCTTGTATAGGATTACTTGCCCAATTCTACAGCTCTTTCTAAAGCTTTTTGTAAACCGGCTTTAATGTTGTGGTCTAGATGGTCGGCAGTAAACGATTTCAAAGCTGCCTCTGTGGTGCCGCCTTTTGAAGCCACGCGACTTATCCATTCCGCGCAAGTGAGGTCAAATTGATTGTGCAAATGCACCGCTCCCATAAACGTTTGGTTTACCATCAACTCTGCCGCTGCTTTAGAGAAGCCCATCGCTTCTGCTTGTTCAATCATGGCTTGCATGTAGTAATAAACATAAGCCGGTCCACTGCCCGAAATAGCCGTGGCTGCATTGATGAGATTTTCTTGCTCTACATATATGGATTTACCCGTGGCGTTTAGTAAGTTTTGGATGATAAATAATTCTTTTTTATCTAGTGCTGCAGAGCAAGTAAATACTGTCAGTCCCATACCTACTTGTGCAGGTAAGTTGGGCATAGCACGTACAATCTTCGGTGTGTTCAATCCGTCAGTGAGAGTTTGAATCGTAACTCCGGCCATGATAGAAAGCACGATTTGATCGGCATGGAGGAACGGGGCAATAGTCATCTGCAAAGCTGCAAAATCTTGTGGCTTTACGGCTAGTAGAATAATGTCTGCACCACTCAAATTTTCATTGGGCGAAGTAATGCGGTTAGCAAGAGGTACATCTTTTAAGAATGGTTCATCGATAATTTTTCTGTCTAAGAGATATAGGTTTTCCGGTGATGTAAAATAACTGGAGAGTAAACTTTTGGCATAAGTTTTACCCATGTTACCCGCTCCGATAATAAGTATTTTCATTCGTGATTAGTTAGCTTAGTTTAAATCAAAATGTATGTGCATGGCCTCTAAATCTTTAAACAGTTCGGAGTTTAGTTCTATATTTTTTTGTGTGGCATTAACGCCTACTATCAATCCCTCCAATGGGTCAATAAACTTGATTTGAAGTTTTGTTTTTCCGGGGTAGCGTGTCAACACATTTTCCAATTCATCAATACTTGCATCAGTGATTTCATCGGTTTGCAATTGAATCGTCAAAAACTTGGTGAGTTTATTGCGAATTTCAGACAGCAACTCAATTTTAGTAAACTGAAAGTTGTATTCATTTTCATTGTTCCATCGCTTTGCATACTTACCGGTGATGTAGAGCAATGTGTCGTTGGTTTCTATAAACGGTTTGAAGTTTAAGTAATCTTTGTTGAATAGGGCAAACTCGTAATTAGATTCGAAGTCTTCTACCGTAAATCGACAATAAGGATTTCCGTTTTTAGCAAATAAAGTTTTGGTGGAAGTAATAATTCCTGCCACTTTGATTTCTTTGTCTTTTCGCTCTTCAATTTCTTTGAGCGTGCAATTCGTGAACTTTGCAATTTCTAGTTTGTAATCTTCGAGCGGATGCCCACTCAAATAAATGCCAATCACTTCTTTCTCTTTCTTCAATTTTTCTAGCAAACTCCATTCTTCGCATGGGCTAATTTGCGGTTCATTCAAATCTAATCCGCCACCTCCGGCTTGTTCGCCAAAGAGCGAGTGTTGATTGCTGTTTTGCGAAAGTTGACTCACGTTACCAAATTTTGCAGCCTTTTCAATAGCGGTTAGTCCATCTCGTTTATCCGGTGTAAAATACTGCGCACGATGCAAGCCGAAAGAGTCGAAGGCTCCCGCGAGTGCCAAAGCTTCGATGGCTCTTTTATTGACCATTCTCGTGTTAGCTCGCTTAGTAAAATCAAAGATACTTTTGTAGGGGCCGTTCTTTAATCGTTCCTCTACAATGGCTTCCACAGCGGCTTCGCCTACACCTTTAACGGCACTCAGCGCAAAACGAATTTCACCTTTTTTGTTGACGGCAAACTTCACATTGCTCTCGTTCACATCCGGTCCTTTCACCGGCACCCCCATCCGTTTACACTCTTCCATAAAGAACGTAATCTTATCAATGTTGGCCATGTTGTTGGTCATCACTGCCGACATGTATTCGCCCGGATAATGGGCTTTTAAATAAGCTGTTTGAAAAGCTACAAACGCATAGCAGGTAGAGTGCGATTTATTGAACGCATACTGCGCAAATGCCTCCCAATCGGTCCAAATTTTTTCGAGCTTCTTGGGTTCTAAACTACGCTCTTTGCCACCATCAATAAATTTGCCTTTCATTTTATCGAGCGTAGCGCGGTCTTTTTTACCCATCGCTTTTCGCAAAACATCTGCATCACCTTTGGTGAAGCCTGCTAGTTTTTGCGACAGCAACATCACTTGCTCTTGATAAACGGTGACCCCATACGTATCGGCCAAAAATTCCTCCATCTCCGCCACATCAAATTCAATTTTTTCACGACCGTGTTTACGAGCAATATAGTTGGGAATGTAAGCGATTGGTCCCGGGCGATATAGCGCATTCATCGCTATCAAGTCATTAAATTTGTCGGGCTTTAGGTCCTTCAAATGTTTTTGCATGCCAGGGCTTTCAAACTGAAATGTGGCATTAGTTTCACCTCGTTGATACAGCTCAAATGTTTTGGCATCGTCTAGTGGAATGGTGTCAATATCTATTTCTACACCATGATTTTCTTTGATTAATCGCAACGCATCTCGGATGATGGTCAATGTTTTTAAGCCCAAAAAATCCATCTTGATAACGCCCGCATCTTCAATCACCTTACCTTGATATTGTGTAATAAGCAAGTCAGTATCTTTTGAGCTAAACACAGGGATAATTTCCGTCAAATCTTTGGGTGCTATGATGATGCCCGCAGCGTGGATACCCGTGTTGCGCACCGAGCCTTCTAAGATTTCTGCTTCGTGAAGCACATGTCCTTCTATGCCATTGTTGTTGTAAAACTCGCGCAGTTTAATTACGTTATCAATCTCTTCTTTGCTTAAACCTTCTTTTTCCTTAAGACTTTTATCGCCATCAAGAGGTGCTTGCAATAAACGTCTCAATTCTATGCCTGGTTTTTCCGGTACAAGCTTAGCGAGCATGTTCGAATCATTAAGCGGCAAATCAAGCACGCGAGCCACATCTTTGATGCTCATTTTGGCGGCCATGGTGCCGTAGGTGACAATCTGTGCTACTTGTTGTTTGGTGTATTTATCTACTACATATTTTATCACTTTATCGCGACCCTCATCATCAAAATCTGTATCAATGTCGGGCATTGACTTACGATCAGGATTTAAGAAACGCTCAAAGAGGAGGTTGTAAGCAATGGGGTCAATATTCGTAATCCCGATGCAATAAGCCACCACACTACCCGCTGCTGAACCACGACCCGGGCCAATCAACACGCCCATGTCTTTTCCGGCATTTATGAAATCAGCTACTATCAAAAAGTAGCCCGCAAAACCCATTGTTTTGATAGTAAACAATTCAAAGTCTATGCGCTCTTGCGTTGGTCCATCTATTTCTTTATAACGTTTGCGCGCTCCTTCGTAGGTGATGTGTTTAAGGTATTCCCATTGGTTCAACACATCGTCCGAGTGAATTTGAAATTCCACTGGAATAGGGAAGTTGGGTAAAAGAATATCTTGTTTTAACTTGAGGTGTTCACATTTGTCCACTATCTCGTTGGTGTTATCCATCGTTTCCGGCAGGTCGCTAAAGAGTTTCCCCATTTCCGCTTGCGTTTTGAAATAGAACTGATCGTTGAAAAACGCAAATCTTCTACCTTTCATGCTCACGTCATCATCAGAAAATTCTTTAGTAGTTGGTGTACTTTGTTTTTCACCGGTGTTGATGCAAAGCAAAATATCATGAGCGTTGGAGTCTTTCTGATCTACATAATGCGAATCATTGGTGCAAATAGTTTTGATGTCATACTCTTTCGCGAATTTGAGCAAAACTTCGTTTACCTTCTCTTGCTCTTTCATGCCGTGGCGTTGCAACTCGATGTAAAAATCTTTGCCAAACAGATTTAACCACCATTCCAACGTTTTGCGGGCTTCTTCTTCGCCATGCCGCAAAATCACTTGCGGTATTTCCGCTCCTATGCAACAACTGGTCGCAATCAAATCTTCGTGATACTTTTCAATCAACTCTTTATCAATCCGAGGGTATTTTCCATACAAACCTTCGGTGTAGCCAAGCGAACAAAGCTTCACCAAGTTTTTATAACCATTCGCATTTTTAGCAATCAATAATTGATGATAACGCTTGTCGCGCTCTTCTTTACTAAATTTTTGTTTATGCCGATCGGCCACCACATAAAACTCACAACCCACAATCGGCTTGATGGGTTGACCATCTTCGGTTTTGTGTTTGCCGGCTTCGGCCACAAACTCAAACACGCCAAACATGTTACCGTGGTCGGAAATCGTCAAAGCACGCATTCCATCTTTTGCCGCTTTCTTAAACATAGAAGAGATAGGCGCTGCTCCGTCAAGTAGTGAAAATTGTGTATGCGAATGGAGATGAGTAAACTGCGGCATGTGTCCAAAAATTTGAGGCTGAAAAGGGCCATGAAATTCGCATTTTGAGCGAAAAGGATACATAAAGATTGTAAACAACCCTGTTGAAAAACAAGTGTTCCATTCTGCACTTACTAAATTTGATACATTTGCCGCTCATAAAAACGATAAAATGCTAATCAAAGCGATACAATTAATTCTTAGTTTATCTATTCTAGTGGTGCTTCACGAGTTGGGGCATTTTTTGGCGGCACGTATGTTCAAAACTCGTGTAGAAAAATTTTACTTGTTCTTCGACTTCCTTTTCCCTATTCCCACTTTGCTCAATTTCGCTTTGTTTAAAAAGAAAATTGGCGACACTGAATACGGATTAGGGTGGTTTCCGCTGGGTGGTTATGTGAAAATTGCGGGGATGATGGACGAAAGTGGTGATGACGAATTCCTAAACAGCGAACCCAAGCCAGACGAATATCGCAGCAAAAAGAATTGGCAAAAGCTCATCATCATGTTGGGCGGTATTATCATGAACTTGCTTTTAGGTTGGGTAATTTATTCGCAAATTATGTTTTGGCAAGGGGAATTAACCATGCCGGCAGAGAGTGCAAAATATGGTATTAGCTGCGACTCGCTAGGTTTGTATGCCGGGTTCCGAGATGGAGATGTGATTGTGTCGCACGATGGCGGTCAAAAATTTAAGAGTTTCAATGCCATTCCGAAAGATTTGTTGCTTAACGATGTAAAAACAGTAGAGGTAGTTCGTGATGGTTCACCGACTACAATCACATTGCCGGAAGACTTTGTGAAAGTAGCCGTTGCTTCACGTGCCAGAGGATTTATTGATTTTCGCATCCCGTGTGTAGTAGGTGAATTTGCCGAAGGTTCTGTCATCAAAGGCAAATTAGAGAAAGGCGATATGATTATTGGCTTGAATGATTCTGTGGTGCATTATTTCCAAGAGGCGCCCAAATATTTAGCTAACCTGAAAGGGAAAGATGTGAAAGTTACTTTTTTACGTGGAGCAGACACCATGACGGCTCAAGTCACCGTACCTGAAACAGGACTACTTGGTTTCCGTGCGCCACATGATGCCAAAGATTTGAAACCGTTTTTTGACATTGAAGAAAAGCAGTACAGCTTCATTGGTTCTTTTGGAGCCGGTGCACGAATTTCTGTAGAGCGTTTGTCGGATTATCTGCGTCAGTTCAAATTGATTTTTAATCGTGATGTGCAAGGCTACAAACAGCTAGGTGGTGTAGGAACCATCGCTTCACTTTTCCCGGCTCAATGGGATTGGTTGGCGTTTTGGCAACTAACTGCTTTTATTTCATTGATGCTAGCAGTGGCCAACTTGTTGCCAATACCTATGTTGGATGGTGGCTATGTGTTGCTTTTGTTGTTTGAAATGATTACTCGAATCAAGTTGAGTGAACGAGCCATTGAGTATGTGAACCGTGTTGGGTTTATTATCATTATTGCGATGATGGTTTACGCCAACGGAATGGATATTGTTCGCGCGTTTTTAGGGAAATAAACTTCAAAAAATAAAGACTATGGCTACAGGATTTTTCAATGTGCCTACGGCAAAAAACGAACCGATTAAATCGTACGCTCCCGGCTCTGCGGAGCGTAAAGAATTGCAAGCTAAACTAGCTGAACTTCGTGCTGAAGTGCGCGACATACCTATGTACATCGGTCACAAAGAAGTGCGCGATGGGCAAAAGTTGAGCTTACATCCTCCTCACGACCATCAACATTTATTGGGTTATTATTATCGTAGCAGCAAAGCGCAAGTAAACGAAGCTATCGAGGCAGCTTTGGCCGCTCGCGAAGCTTGGGCCGATTTAAGTTGGGAACACCGTGCTTCTATATTTCTAAAAGCAGCAGAATTGATTGCCGGCCCTTACCGCGCTGAGCTTAATGCAGCTACAATGCTTGGGCAATCTAAAAATGCTTTCCAAGCTGAAATTGATTCTGCTTGCGAAATCATAGATTTCTTGCGCTTTAATGTACAGTTCATGACGGAGATTTATGCCATGCAGCCAGAGAGTTCTGCCGGCATTTGGAACAGAATGGAATGGCGTCCACTTGAAGGATTTGTGTATGCGTTGACACCGTTCAATTTTACAGCCATCGCAGGTAATCTGCCTACGAGTTGCGCGATGATGGGCAATGTGGTGGTTTGGAAACCGGCAGATACACAAGTGTATTCGGCTTATGTGTTGATGAAGATTTTCAGAGAAGCCGGAGTGCCTGCGGGAGTAATCAATTTGATTTATCCCGATGGTGTTGAAGCCGCAGAAGTAGTGTTTAACCATGCAGATTTTGCCGGCATTCATTTCACCGGCTCTACTGCTGTTTTTCAAAATATATGGCAAGCCATCGGTAGTAAAATACATAAATATAAATCGTATCCACGCATAGTGGGCGAAACGGGCGGCAAAGATTTTATTTGGGCGCATCCTTCAGCTGATGTGAAAGCATTGGCGGTAGCGATTGTTCGCGGAGCATTTGAATACCAAGGTCAAAAATGTTCTGCGGCTTCTCGTGCCTATATTCCGGCCAGTATTTGGCCGAAAGTGAAAGAATTTGTGTTAGCTGATTTAGCTACCGTGAAAATGGGTGGCACAGAAGATTTTACCAACTTTGTGAATGCCGTTATTGATGAAAAGAGTTTCAATAAATTGGCGAGCTACATTGATAATGCGGCTAAAGATCCTACTTGCGAAATCATAGCAGGAGGGAAGTATGACAAGTCGAAAGGTTACTTTATTGAACCAACTATTATTCTATGTCAAAATCCTCGTTATATCACCATGTGTGATGAGTTGTTTGGCCCTGTTATTTCTATTTATGTGTATGATGATGCTAAGGTGGAAGAAACTTTAGATTTGGTGAATAATTCATCTATTTACGCCTTGACCGGAGCTATCTTTTCACAAAACCGCAATGCAGCGGAACATGCCACAAAGAAACTGCAAAACGCAGCCGGAAATTTTTACATCAACGACAAACCAACAGGCGCTGTGGTGGGGCAACAACCTTTCGGTGGGGCGCGTGGTTCGGGCACAAACGATAAAGCCGGAAGTATGATAAACTTACTGCGTTGGGTTTCTCCACGCACGATAAAAGAAACTTTTGTGCCACCGGTAGATTATCGTTATCCATTTTTACAAAAAGATTAATCTATGGATTTGAAAAATGCTTTAGCTTTTGCATGGTTGCTCTTAATGATGAGCGCTTGTGCCAAATTGCCCATCGACCCGGCCTTGCCTCAGTTCCAAGTGCATAACCAAGCCGACAGCGTTACTTTTGCAGTCATCGGTGATTTTGGTAATGATGGACAAAACGAAGCAGACGTAGCTGCCATGGTTAAGTCATGGAACCCTGAATTTGTTGTTACCACCGGGGACAATAATTATCCGACTGGAAGTATTGCAACTATTTACAATAACATTGGTAAACACTACTGCGATTTTATTTACAATCCGGATGCTCCGGCCGACTTGCAATGCAAGGGCAAAGCGTTCACTGACA
>CANGXE010000027.1 GCA_947457525.1 Bacteroidota bacterium
GCACAACAACCGAAAAACAACATTTCTCGCGTTACACTTCAAGCGCTAGCAGCTGTGCTGGGTGGTACTCAATCTTTGCACACCAACGGCTATGATGAAGCGCTATCTCTACCCACCGAAGAAGCCGCAAAATTAGCTTTGCGGACGCAACAAATAATTGGCTATGAAAGTGGAGTAACAGATACGGTTGACCCTTTGGCGGGCTCTTACTTTATTGAAACACTCACTGACCAAATAGAAGCGGAAGCTTGGAAGTATATTGAACGAATTGACGAAATGGGCGGCAGCGTTTCCGCCATCGAAAACGGTTTTATGCAAAACGAAATTGCTCGCTCGTCTTATCAATACCAAACGGCCATTGAGCAAAAAGAAAAAGTGATTGTGGGCGTCAACCAGTTTGTAGAAAAAGAAGCATCCCCCACCGGATTGCTCCGTGTAGATGATTCAATCCGAAAAATCCAGGCTGAAAAATTGGCCAAACTACGCTCTAAGCGCGATAATACTAAAGTGGAAGAATGTTTGGCAAAAATCAAAGCAGCAGGATTAACCGATACGAACTTGATGCCATTGGTGATTGAAGCTGTTGAGCAATATGCTACACTAGGCGAGATATCTGACACACTAAGGAGTATTTATGGTGAATATCAAGGATAAACATGATTAATTACAAACACCTTTTATTCTTACTGCTCCTCTCCGCTTCGTGCAACAAACACTTTGTAGCTACGCAATATAATTACGAGCAGCAAAAAGTATCGAACACCACAGCCACCGCAGAGTCGGTCAACCGAATATTAATACCGTTTAAAGATTCCTTAGATAAGATAATGAATGTTGAAATTGGTTATGCTGCTGAAAGTCTCACCAAAAAACAACCCGAGAGTGATTTAGGTAATTTTATGTGTGAAATTATTTTGTCGGAAAGTCAATTATTGAGCAAAGAACCCATCGACTTTGCCGTAGTCAACTATGGAGGCATCCGTTTGCCGGGTTTGCCGATAGGTCCAGTTACGTTGGGGAAAATCACCGAGCTAATGCCGTTTGAAAACAGAATTGTATTAATGAAGCTAAATGGCACAACACTAGATTCTCTTTTCAATTTAATGGCCACAAAAGGCGGATGGCCGGTAAGCGGAGCACGCTACAGAATGACTCAAGAAAAAGCAGTGGATATCACCATTCAAAACCAAGCATTGCAACAAGACCGCATTTACACCGTAGCCATTTCAGATTATCTCGCGCAAGGAGGCGACAACTGCGAAATGCTGAACGGAAAACCTTTCATAGATACAAAAATTAGAATGCGCGATATGTTGATTGATGGCATAAAAAAAATAAATATTAAGGGCGAGCGTATTCACAGTATTTTAGACGGAAGAGTGAGTAAGATAAATTAAACCTTATGAAACGCAACGAGTTTATTCAAAAATCATTAACTACGGGTTTAATGCTCGGGGCAAATGCGTTCCCTTTCGAAGCTTTTGCGCAGCGCGGCATCAAAAAACTTACAATACTTCACACTAACGATCAGCACAGTCGTATTGAACCGTTTCCGATGGATGGAGGCAAACATCAAGGGCTTGGTGGGTTTGCACAGCGAGCTACTTTAATCAACGCTATTCGTCAACAAGAAAAAAATGTATTGTTGCTCGATAGTGGCGATATATGGCAAGGTACGCCCTACTTCAATATGTTTGGGGGGGAAGTAGAATACAAACTGATGAACGAAATGCGCTACGATGCTGTTACGCTAGGCAATCATGATTTTGATTCAGGTATTGAAGGACTCGCTAAGTATATGCCTACGGCAAATTTCTCTTTCTTAAGTGCCAACTACGATTTCAGCAGCACTGCTATTCACCAACACGTAAAACCTTACAAAATATTTTCGCTGGATAGTATTAAAGTAGGTGTGTTTGGATTAGGCATAGAGCTAAAAGGATTAGTACCTACTGATTTGTATGGCGACACGCAATATCTCGATCCTATTCAAACAGCCAACAAAACAGCAGCACATTTAAAGGATGAATTAAAATGCGACTTAGTGATTTGCCTTTCACACTTAGGTTATAAGTATGATGACAAAAAAGTGAGTGATGTAGTGCTAGCAAATATCAGCAACGATATTGATTTAATTTTGGGAGGTCACACACATACATTCATGAAGCAGCCGGATGAAATCGTCAATGAGAAAGGGCATAAAGTGCTAGTTAACCAAGTAGGTTGGGCCGGTATTCAATTAGGAAGAATTGATTTCTATTTCGAACCGAAAAAAAAGATAGTTTCGTCCGCGCATTTACCGCTGCTCGTGAAAACAAGTTAGCCACATTCTAATTTTTTTTTCAACAATCAAAACTTTCCGAAAAACAATTTTCCGTGAAAAATTTGATGTAATTTTTTTTTCTAAAACAATAGCAGAAAAATTTTTTTTTACACAAACCTTTCTACATTTTCACACCGTATATTAACATACACACTATTTACTACACCCTTATAAACAACAACACGTGAGCATGAAGGAAAAATCGGCTAATTCAGTTTGGAACAATTGTCTCGAAATCATTAAAGACAACGTAAGTGCACAAAGTTTCAAAACGTGGTTTGAACCGATAAGACCTGTAGACTTAAAAGCTGCCGTACTCACTATTCAAGTGCCATCTCAGTTTTTCTATGAGTGGCTAGAGGAACATTACGTATCACTGCTGCGCAAAACGATTAAGCGCGAGTTGGGCAACAGTGCACGCCTCGAATACAGAATAGTGGTAGAGAACTCATCAAACGGCAACTCTCCGTCTACTGTGGATTATCCAAACTACAACTCAGGTAACTCAAACAACCCGGAAGTAGGCTTCCCCTACTTTCTGACCGGCAATCAAATCAAAAACCCATTCATCATTCCGGGGCTTAAAAAAATCAACATCGAGTCGCAACTCAACGCTAACTACAATTTTGATTCTTTTGTAGAAGGCGATTGCAATCGTTTGGCGCGTAGCGCAGGTTATGCAGTTTCACAAAAACCTGGCGGCACTGCGTTCAATCCACTTGTTGTGTATGGTGCAGTCGGATTAGGCAAAACGCACCTAGCGCAAGCCATCGGCAACGAGGTGAAGGCCAACTTCCCCAACAAGACTGTACTTTATGTATCGAGCGAAAAATTTACGAACCAGTTTTTTGATGCGGTAAAAAACAACTCGGTGAATGACTTCGTTCATTTCTATCAATTGATAGACGTATTAATTATGGACGACATCCAGTTTTTTGGCAACAAAGAAAAAACCCAAGACATTTTCTTCCACATCTTTAATCATCTTCACCAAAACGGCAAGCAATTAGTGTTGACCTCTGATCGCCCTCCGCGCGACTTAGAAGGTATGGAAGAAAGATTGCTTTCTCGTTTCAAGTGGGGATTGAGTGCCGACTTGCAGATTCCGGATTTTGAAACGCGTATCGCTATCTTAGAAAAGAAAATGTATGCAGATGGTATAGAGTTACCTCGCGAAGTTGTGGAGTTTGTGGCTTACAACATCAACACCAACGTGCGTGAGCTCGAAGCTGCATTGATCTCTTTGCTAGCACAAGCCTCTTTAAACAAAAAAGAAGTAGACCTAGATTTAGCTAAAAAAATCATCAAAAACTTCGTAAAGAGCATTTCTCGTGAAGTGTCTATTGACTACATTCAAAAAACGGTTTGCGATTACTTTAATGTAAACGTAGATATGCTGCGCGAAAAAACTCGCAAGCGTATGATTGTACAAGCTCGTCAATTGTCTATGTTCTTAGCGAAGAGCTACACCAAAAACTCCTTAAAAGTAATAGGCAAACACTTTGGCGGACGCGATCACTCTACAGTTATTCACTCCTGCCAAGCCGTGCAGAACTTAATTGACACCGATCAAGAATTTCGCGAGGCTGTGAGCGATATTCAGAAAAAAATCCAAATGAGCATTTCATAATCACCTAAAAATGCTATCATAAAAAGTCCACTCAAAAAAAGAGTGGACTTTTTGTTTTAATCTCTTGTTGAATTTGATGGAATTTATATTTTTGTGTCCCTCAAACGAAAGAGGTGTTGTTCTTAAATAAATTATCCAGGTGAGGTGGGTGAGAGGCCGAAACCAACAGTTTGCTAAACTGTCGTACTCCAAAAGGGTACCGAGGGTTCGAATCCCTCCTTCACCGCTTGAATAAGCAAAGCGATAAAATAAGTTTCGGGGTGTAGCGCAGTCCGGTTAGCGTACCTGGTTTGGGACCAGGTGGTCGCAGGTTCGAATCCTGCTACCCCGACAGAACAACAAAAAGCCTTGACAGTAATGTCAGGGCTTTTTTATGACATATAACAACCAATCAACTCCGAAATTTTATGAATTCAAATTATCAGTGATATACATTAACCTTCAATCAAGCTATTTCCCGATTTCTGGTGTTAAATAGGTAAAGTGTGGCAAGTTTTTTACTAAATTTGAAACTCACCAGAAAATAAAAAAACGCTAATAGCGTCTTCGGTATAGAATATAGTCAAATTATATAATTTTTTGGTTAGCAAGCGAGGCGGGTTCGGAAACGGGCTCGTCTTTTTTATTTCCAATAGTATTACTTCCCACAATTTTTATTTTCGACCTTTGTAAACAAAGCTGTTATAAAAATCATTTAGCCATGAAAAATGTGAATGTAGGTTTAGTGCAAATGAGTTGTGTGAAAGACGCACAACCTAATATTGACCGTGCCATCAAAGGTATTCGCGATGCGGCTGCAAAAGGCGCGCAAATTGTGTGTTTGCAAGAGTTGTTTACCTCGCTTTATTTCTGTGATGTGGAAGATTATGGAAATTTCAAATTGGCAGAGGCGATTCCTGGCCCTACGACCGAAACCTTGGGCAAAGTAGCTAGCGAACTCGGTGTAGTTATCATTGCTTCACTGTTTGAAAAAAGAGCAGAAGGCCTATATCATAACACCACAGCTGTGATTGATGCAGATGGTGCTTACTTGGGTAAATACCGTAAAATGCACATTCCAGACGATCCGGCTTATTACGAGAAATTTTATTTCACACCTGGCGACTTAGGTTATAAAGTTTTCGAAACGAAGTTTGCCAAAATTGGAGTGCTGATTTGCTGGGATCAATGGTATCCTGAAGCTGCGCGCATTACAGCACTCATGGGTGCAGAAATTCTCTTCTACCCTACCGCAATCGGATGGGCTACAAGTCAAGACGCGTCCACCAACATGGAGCAATACAACGCTTGGCAAACGATGCAACGCGCACATGCGATATCCAATGGTGTGCATGTGGTGAGCGTGAACCGCGTGGGTATTGAACAAAATGGATTGATGAAATTTTGGGGCGGAAGTTTTGTATCCAATCCATTTGGTTCTTTAGAGTATTTAGCTTCGCACGATGAAGAAGAAACAGCTGTAGTAAAAATAGATTTAAGCAAAACTGATTTCTATCGCACACACTGGCCGTTTTTGCGCGACAGAAGAATTGACTCTTACCAACCGATTACCAAAAGATATATAGATGGCGAGTAATATGATACTAACCCCCAAAGAACAAGGGTTTTACTTCCCGGCAGAATTTGCCCCACAACGAGCGATGTGGCTTTCGTGGCCACACAAAGAAGCCAGTTGGCCCGGCAAGATTGAAACCATCTACCCTATATACGCTCAATTTATTAGCCTGATAGCCGAAGGTCAGCGGGTTTGTATCAATGTGGCGAATGAAGCCATGAAGTTAAGTGCATTGGGCTATTTGGAAAAAGCGCAAGCTGATTTATCGCAGATTGATTTCTTTTTCCATCCAACAAACGATGCCTGGTGCAGAGACCACGGTCCTGCATTTTTAGTTCATAAAGATAGTGGCAAAAAAGCCATTGTGGATTGGGGCTATAATGCTTGGGGCGATAAATATCCACCTTATGATTTGGATGATGTAATCCCGACTTTAATTGGTGGAAAATTGGGGTTGCCGGTTTTTCATCCGGGCATTGTGATGGAAGGTGGAAGTGTAGAATTTAACGGCAAAGGAACTTTACTTACTACCACTGCCTGTTTGTTAAATAAAAACAGAAACCCTCATTTATCACCAGCCCAAATCGAAAAATACTTGATAGATTACTATGGTGTAGAGCACCTACTCTGGTTAGGCGATGGCATTGTGGGCGATGATACTGATGGCCACATTGATGACATCACTCGTTTCGTGAATGAAAATACGGTAGTGACAGTAGTCGAAGAAAATAAAGCAGATGAAAACTATGCTCTGCTACAAGAAAATTTGCACAGTTTACAAAAGATGAAATTAGAGAATGGTGCACTATTAAACATTATTGAATTGCCGATGCCAAAACCGGTTATTTTTGACGGTCAGCGATTACCGGCTTCATATGCTAATTTCTACATCGGCAACAAATATGTGGTGGCTCCTACATTTAGAGACGAACGCAATGATGTAAAAGCATTAGATACTCTTCAAGCATGTTTTAGTACAAGAAAAGTGGTTGGCCTAGACTCTACTGACATCATTTGGGGTTTGGGAAGTTTCCATTGCTTGAGCCAACAAGAACCTCTTTAGGTTACTGCTCAAAAGGGTTTGAGAATTTTGGGTTATTCAGAAATGTTGTATCTGTCAATGTTTTCATAAAGGCTACCAATGCTTGCTTGTCATAAGCCGATAAATACTGAATACCACCTTGATGAGCAAACTTCATTTGTGGATCAACAGTTGGAGATAGTTTCAATCCACTATTATAAAATTCTACAACTTCTTCTAAAGTACTAAATCGCCCATCGCGCATATACGGACCTGTTACTTCAATATTTCTAATATGTGGTGTTCTAAATAATCCATTGTCTGTAAAGCTTCCGGTAATTGCCCCTAATCCTTTGTCAGTAAAGTCATTGAAATTAGCTGCGTAATCCAACCCATTGTTATGAAAATTATTATCCATCATCGTCAAGTTGGAGGCTCCACTACTATTGGCATGACAGTGAAAACAATCCGCGCCAAATCCACCTACATTTCCGGTGTCTTTCATAAAAAGATTATAGAAGCCGTCAAACTCTAATTGAGTGAAGGTAGCTTGTCCGCGCATCACTTTATCAAACTTAGAATCAGCAGAGATTAATGTCATCATAAATTGTGATACAGCTTTCTCAATTTTCTGTTGAGTAATGTTGCCGGGTTTACCAAAAGCTTTTTTAAAAAGAGCCACGTAAGTGGAGTCTTTCTCCAACTTTGAAACCGCCATAGCAGCATTAAAATTTTGCTCGTGGATGAGCGCATCTTCTACTTGTTGAGGTAAAGTTTTGGCGCGACCATCCCAGAAAAAATCTTTCATCCAGACTAGGTTGAATAGCGGTGGAGAGTTGCGCTTCGTCAATCCAAACACACTAGTGCTAAACGCCTTTCCGCCATCAGCAAATGCATTTTCTTGCTTGTGACAAGAGGCACAAGAAATAGTACTATCTATTGACAAAAGCGGGTCATAAAACAACATTCTACCTAACAATACGCCTTCTTTAGATAGAGGGTTATCAACGGGAATATTTATGGGAGGAAAATTGAACGGCCGTTTTATCGTATCTGGTGTACTCTTATAGTTCTCTTCCGGTTCGGGTATCTCTGTAGAATCCGGCTTACATTGCTGTAGCCCAAAAACAATAACCAACATTGAACCTAAAAGAAACAGCAACTTTTTCATTACTCTGAGTAGCTAAAAGATTTTGAAAATTGATCAGCAAACTGGATGGCAATACTTAAGTCGTTGTCTTCCGACTGAGTGCCCGGCTTCAAAAACATATCAATCGGAGCAGGTTGCTCTTTGAAAACTTTCAGCAAATCAAGATTTAAGTTGATTGATTTTTTGCCTTCATCGGGAATAATAAAATTACCATTCGATAAACTTACAGAACGATAGCAAGTGTCGCGGCCCACATGGTAAACCAATCCTACTCCGTTTACAAAACTCCCCCCGCTAACATCTGCTTTCCCTTCTAAATTAATGAAACGATGTTTTAACCATTCCCAAAACATATCGTCTTTAGGTCCGAGTGGGTCGCTGGCTTTGAAGTCATCAGGATTAGTGGCGTTTTGAGTCGGATTTAAACCCACATTAAACTTAATGCCTTTATACTCACCAGATGGGGCTTCCACCGAAAATGATTTCCAATTATTATCGGCATAATCAAAATAAGCTACATCTTCCACATCTACTTCAGTGTTGTCTGTCCGCACCAAACGAACTTCTGATATGTAAAACTTTAGTCTATTGAAAAAAAAGTCTTTGCCGGCGCCATCAGAATAAATTGTGTTAGAAAAACTCAAAGGTTGTGCGCCAACAAATCCATTTAACTTCACTTCAAAATTTCCTTTATTTTTTTTATCGCAGGAAGATATACTGACCAAGAAGAGGAGAGAAACCAAACTCAAAAAAAATGATTTGTTCATATTGGTATTGTTTAATGTAATGCTAAGATAACGATAAAAAGGGGGTAGAAGTTCTAAATTTACTCAATTGCAAATTTTTTAACCAAAAAGTGAAACTGGCATAGAAATCGTAGAAATTATTACTTTCAACTGATGAATTTAGCAGCTAAAATAGACCATACCTCATTGAAAGCCGATGTTTCTGAAAAGGAAATTAAGAAGCTATGTGCTGAAGCCAAAGAGTACGGTTTTGCCGCAGTTTGTGTACCGCCCTATTTTGTACGTAAATGCAAAGCTTGGTTGAAAGACACCAACGTAAAAATCGCGACAGTGATTGGTTTCCCTTTGGGTTATTCGCACACACCCAGCAAAGTAGAAGATGCACGAAGAGCCATTGACGAGGGAGCTGATGAAATTGATATGGTGATTAATATCATCGCATTAAAAGCGGGCGATATCAATTATTTGAAAAATGAATTAATAAGCGCTGGCACCATTGTGCAACTTCGCGGAGGGAAACTAAAAGTGATTTTAGAAACCGGCTTACTTACTGATACCGAGATAATAGAAGGCTGTAAACTATGTGCGGAAACAAATGTAGATTACGTAAAAACCTCTACCGGTTTTACGGAAAAAGGCGCATCGGTTGAAGTAGTGAAATTAATGCGAAGCAACCTACCCAAATCCATAAAAATAAAAGCATCGGGAGGCATCAGAGACAAGGTGTTTGCCGAAGAATTGATTGCAGCAGGTGCCGACCGATTAGGTACATCTGCTAGTGTAGCCATTGTAAACTCATAAAATTGTGGTATGAAATACCCCTCATTTAAACAAAACATACACCTATTTTACTTAGCAATCATCTTGCTTGGTTCAACAACTATTTTTGCCCAAGACAGCACCGCCATGTCATCAACAAACGGACAAATAGTTCAGAGCTACGAAATCAGCGCTTTGCTCAACCGATACGATGAATTCAATAAAAAACGAGACATCACCGAAGGCTATCGTATTCAAATTACTTACAGCGATATAAGAGAGGATATTTATAAAAGTAAAAGCATGCTTTATCACCAATTTCCCGATTTGGGCTCGTATGTAGAATACGAACAACCTTATTTCAAACTTCGATTGGGTGATTTTGCAACACGTTTGGAAGCAACCTATTACTTACAACAAACTATTGCCTTGTACCCGGGCGCATTTATCGTCAAAGATAAAATCAAAACTAAAAAAGACTAAGTAGCACAATCCCCGCGCAAAAACAGATGAAAGAAAAAATCAAAGCGTTAGCGCAAAAGTTTTATCCCGAAGTGGTGGAGCTTCGCAGAACCATTCATGCCCATCCGGAATTGAGTGGAGAAGAAAAAAATACAGCTGCTTTGGTGGCCAACAAACTTCGCACATTGGGTTTTGAAGTAACTGAAGGAATTGCCAAGCATGGTGTGGTTGGTTTGTTAAAGTGCAACAATCCCGATACAAAATGTGTGGCGCTACGCGCAGATATGGATGCGCTGCCAATTCAAGAAAACAGCAAACAACCCTACTGCTCAAAAGTAGATGGTGTGATGCACGCTTGCGGCCATGATGTGCACACCGCTAACTTGTTAGGCGTTGCAATGATTTTAGCCGATTTAAAAAATGAGCTAACCGGCACGTATAAATTTATTTTTCAACCTAGCGAAGAAAATATACCGAGTGGCGCAGCCGCTATGATTGCAGAAGGTGTATTGAACAATCCAAAAGTTGATAGCATCATTGGTCTTCATGTTTCACCTGAATTGGAAGCCGGCATTTTTGGTTTTTGTGCAGGCAAATTCATGGCCAGTAGTGATGAAGTTTATTTATCTGTGATAGGTAAAGGCGGACATGCTGCACGAGTTGAAGAACTAAAAAATCCGTTGCTCATTTCTGCTGAAGTTTTATTAGCACTTAAAGAAATAACCAACCCACAAATTCCTGTGGTTTTATCATTTGGAAAAATAGAAGGCAAAGGCGCTACTAACATTGTTCCCGATGTGGTAGAAATAGCAGGCACATTGCGTTGCTTTGACGAAACACTGCGCGCGCAATTGCACAAAGACATCACATTGCGCGCAGAAACCACTGCCGAAAAATATTTAGCTCGATGCGAAGTCAATATTCTGAAAGGCTATCCGGTATTGATTAATGACGATGAGTTTACTGAGACCTTATACCATGCTGCTCACGACTATTTAGATGGCGACCAAGCCATACCTGTGCCTTCGCGAATGGGCAGTGAGGATTTTGCTTATTACACCCATCATATTCCGGCTTGTTTTTATCGTTTGGGCGTAGGCAACAATAAGAAAGGCATCACTTCAGGCTTACACACTCCTACGTTTGATATTGATGAAAATGCTTTGGAAGAAAGCATTGGTGTGATGAGTTGGTTAGCTATAAATGCATAAAATTATCCAAACAAATCGCTAGACAAATAGCGATCCCCACGATCGCATATAATCGTCACTATTACTCCACTTTCTAATTGAGCAGCGAGCTTAACTGCAATTGCCACTGCACCACCTGCACTCATGCCACAAAACACTCCTTCCTCTCTAGCCAATCTTTGAGTTATGGCGGTAGCTTCTTCTTGCGAAATATCAATAATGGTGTCTACTCGCTCGCGTTCAAAAATTTTAGGCAAATACTCTTGCGGCCAACGTCTGATGCCGGGGATTTTTGACCCATCGGTGGGTTGCGCACCGATAATTTGCACTTGCTTATTTTGTTCTTTCAAAAAGCGAGAAACACCCATAATAGTGCCGGTGGTACCCATCGA
>CANGXE010000028.1 GCA_947457525.1 Bacteroidota bacterium
ACCACACCTTGGCAACCGCCATAGATAAACTCTTGGCAAGTGCCGGATGTCTTATCAAAATAGTACTTGATAATAGCCGCTCTGCAAGGGCCCGGATCTGGTGCTAGGTCGCACTTGGCCGGTCGTGTTGCCACTGTTTTAGTTTTACAACTTTGAATACAGAAAGTGAAAATGAATGCAGCAAAAATATATTTCATGACATTTATTTTTTGAGGTAAACCGGCACTTGAAGATTTAAGAAATACATCGGGTGAAAAACCACTTGTCCCAACGTATTGAATTCGATGGCAGGTGCCGGAAGCTTTACAATATTCAAAATTCCTAAGATTACTTTTCCTGCTTTAGTGCGTGTCTTAAATTTTGTGTAATCAGCATCAATCGAAATGAAGAAACGTCTATGTCGTTTTAAATCATTGCGGTCGTGTTCAACCCCGTTTTTATCTGTCCATTTATTTTCAAATCCTCCATACATGTTTCCCGCTCCATAGCCCAAAGCTATATTTAACCACGCAGGTTTTATCTTGTGATTGAAGGAATGTAAG
The DNA here is from genome assembly GCA_947457525.1 of Bacteroidota bacterium. Lineage (GTDB taxonomy): Bacteria > Bacteroidota > Bacteroidia > Chitinophagales > LD1 > Bog-950. The sequence continues at coordinate 543 of CANGXE010000028.1, forward strand.
TTGAATGAAAGCCACATGGTCACTCCGTTATAATCTTTCAATATCCGTTCACCAAAACTTGTTCCATATAGTTCGTTGGCGCGGTCGCGTAATTCTCCTCGCGGATAATTGACGGAGTGGAATGAATATTTCGTCAAAATACGTTGCTCTTGCCAAAGTAAATACTGTGTAGTAGCGAATGCCGCTCCACCAAAGTTAAATACTATATCGCTCCACGAAGCGCCATACTTTGGGCTCATGCCATCTGGTATTTCAATGGCCGACAAGCTAAGAAATCCGAATAGCCCTGCGGTGAGTGCAGCGGGTGTGTTTTTCATGCCGCTCCATCGTAGCATTTGATAGCCGTAAGTAGTGATAAAATAAGGAGCAAACCAGTGTCCGGTTTTGTCTATTTGTAACCATTCTTTGCTGTCGTCAAACCAACGGAAGCCACTTAGTTTTTCTTTGCCATACCAAGCAAAACCAACTCCTGTCATTAGCGTGGTGTAAGCACCTACTGTGCCTACAGAAACACCAATTAACCGTTTTCTATTCAACGTGTCAGAAAACTGTAACCAATCTTTTTTGGTTGTTTTTTTATAAGTTAATTCTAACGGTTCTTTAGGTTTGAATTGCGCAACGGAATGAAACCAAACACAGCAACACAAAAGAAAAAGCCACACCGACTTTAATAACCTCAAAATCTGGTATGGCTTTTTCATGTCAATAAAAATAAACTATCCGAGCAATGTTTTTCGTACTCGGCATAAAATTTCATTCACGCGGTCGTCTGTTGATGCTTCTACATAAACACGAAGCAAAGGCTCAGTGCCACTGGCTCTAATCATCACCGTTTCATCACCTTCTAAATAAAACTTGTAACCATCAATATCTTCGACTTTCGCTACGCTGATGCCATCAAAACTGGTGTAGAAACCGGTGCTGCAATTTTGAATGATTTGTTGTTTTAGTTCTTCGCTTAAGTGAAGGTCATCGCGGTTGTAAGCAAACTTACCGACTACGGCATACACTTCGTCAATCAAATCTTGGAGCGTATGATTTTGTTTTACCAAATGCTCAATAATCACTAATCCATCCCAAATGCCATCGCGCTCCGGAATGTGTCCTTTCACCGCTATTCCACCGCTTTCTTCTCCACCCACGAGTACATCTTCGTTTTGCATGATTTCGCAGATATACTTGAAGCCAATTTTGGTGATTTCGCAGGGTATGCCATATTGCTCACACATTTTTTTCACTTTATTAGACACAGAGAATGCCACCACTACTTTACCGGTCATTCCTTTGTACTTGTGTAGAATGTGGATGAGCATTAAAATGATGTGATGGGCATCAATAAATTTTCCTTTACCATCATATAAACCAATGCGATCCGCATCACCATCTGTAGCCAATGCCAAGTCGATGTGCTTCATTTCTTTTAGGTAAGTTTCCAGCTCTTTTAAGTTTTTACCAATCGGCTCGGGTGCTTGACCATAGAATGAAGGATTGTATTCGCAATGCAATAAATCAGCGTGAGGCATAATGCGTGGGAACACACTTTGACCGGCTCCATACATGGCATCATAAGCCACTACCATTTCGTCAGCATTGTTGATAGCTTCCAAATCAAAGTTAGCTTCAACATGGTGGAGATACATAGTTTCTAAATCAACATATTCCAACAAGCCGGCTTTTTCCCATTCCTCCATCGTTTTTTCTTCAACAGAAATAGTGTCGGGGATTAACTCTTCAATTTCTGTAATGTATTTTTGAATAAGTGGTCCGCCATGTTTGGTTTTAAGTTTATAACCATTGTAAGCAGGAGGATTGTGGCTAGCGGTGATAATCACCCCAAGTTCGCAGCCTAAGTTTCGTGCACCCAATGAAATCATTGGTGTAGACACAAAATGTTGATCATAAAATACTTTAATGCCTGATTGACAAAAAACATTGATGGCTGTTTGTGCAAAAAGCCCACCGCCAAAACGACAATCATAGCCAATTACAATTTTTGCTTGTTTATCTTGCGCCAAGGCCCAATCAGCTGTCGCTTTTGCTACGCGTTTGATATTCTCTGTGGTGAAATCTTTAGCGATAATGGCTCGCCATCCGTCTGTTCCAAATTTAATATTACTCATTTCCTTAATTTTTTAGATGCGCTAAACTAAAAAAATGAACGAAGTCTGCGCTTGGGTGTCCTATTTCATTATGATTAAGTATTGATTTGTTTAAAATACAGCTATCGGAAAGATAATGTTTTGTTTTGTTTTGTGGTTATGCAAAATGTAGACAACTACAGACATAAAGGATTGCGTAAACATTTGGTCGGTAAATTGCGTGGTGATGGGATTAAAGACGAATTGGTGTTGGATGCTATAAGCAAAGTTCCTCGTCATTTGTTTTTTGGTAACGACAGTATTTTTTACGAAACATATGCTTACGAAGATAAAGCATTTCCGATAGGCGAAGGGCAAACCATTTCGCAGCCCTACACGGTGGCCTATCAGAGTGAGTTGTTGCAAGTCAAGTCAGGAGAAAAAGTCTTGGAGATTGGAACCGGCAGTGGCTATCAGGCGGTGGTTTTGGCGATTTTAGGAGCAAGCGTTTTTACCATTGAAAGACATCAAATTTTGCACGATCGCACCAAATCATTTTTACTCAACAAATTGGTCGAGCATTTACCAATAGTCGAAAAAATCAACTTTTACTATGGTGATGGATTTGAAGGTCTGCCGGGGCAAGCGCCATTTGACAAAATTATTATCACTGCTGCTGTTCCAGAGCTACCAAAGAAACTTCTTCAACAACTTTGCGTAGAAGGAAAGATTGTATTGCCTTACGGCACCGAACGCGATTGCACCATGATTCGTATCACCAAACATGCTGATGGGCAGTATGAAGATGAAGTATTTGAAAAATGTGCATTTGTACCGATGTTGAAAGGTAAAGTCAATCACGCCTAATTTTTTAGTTTTATTTGTAAGTATGAAGCAGGCTCTATTTAGTATTTTTTTCGTTTTGCTATCAACAGTTGGTATAGCACAATCTTATAGTTTCAAAGTAATAGTATATAACAAAATGAATCGCCAACCTATCATTGGTGCATCAGTCAAATTAAAATCGGTGGTTTCGGATAAAGAATATACGCAAACAACTGATGACTCGGGAAAAGCCGTGGTGAAAGTAGACGCATTGACAAAATATAAACTCGAAGTAAGCAAAGAGAATAATACAAACGGGGAAGGATTTTTCAGCTATGCCTACATGCTCGGTGAATCTGAATTGAAGTCCGGAAAATTGTTCGTGGTGGAGTTGGAAAAAGTGAGGCGAAATGAATCAGGGCTTTTGTCAGCGATGTATTTTGATGCGAACACTAGTGTGCTGTCTACACAAAATATTTTTGCGCTCGATAATCTATTGCAAATGCTCAAACATTTTGCTACACTGCAAGTAGAGGTTGGCGTTTATGCCGATTGTCGCGAGCCGGTAAGTTTGGTGCAAGATAGAGTAGCAGCGATACAAAAATATTTGCAATCTAAAGGGGAAACGAAGCGTGTGACGGTGAAACCTTATGGAAATGTTCGTGCTTTAAATTTTTGTGATTGTAGCAATTCAAAGGTGGTTTGCACCGAAGAGAAATATCAAGAAAATAGGCGAGCGGAGTTTAAGATTATATCTTTCTAACGATATTTTTTCATTACTCGATCAATCTCGCGTTTACTGTCTTTCGATTTGAGTGTGTTGCGCTTATCGAATGTTTTTTTACCTCTACCTAAGCAGATTTCAATTTTTGCAAAACCTCTATCGCTCATAAACAAGCGAATAGGAATTATAGCAAAGCCGCGCTCGCGAATCTTCGCATCAATGCGTCTGAGTTCTCTTTTGGTTAACAACAACTTCCTAAGTCTTAGCACTTCATGGTTGGTATAGCCGCCATGCGAATACTCCGGGATGTTCATATTTTTGATAAACAGCTCATTGTCGCGCATAAAGCAGAAGGCTTCGTTGATGCTCCCTCCACCATCGCGCAACGCTTTGATTTCGCTTCCTTTCAATGCAATGCCCGCACTGAAACGTTCGATGATTTCATAATCAAACTCAGCGCGTTTATTCTTTATGCTAATTTTCTGTAGTAATGCCATTATTGTATGGACGAAAATATTCTTTCAATTTTTTCTTTAGGTAAAATTTTTTGTCCGGTTCTTCCTTTTGCGATTATTCTATCACCTACCTTAGCTGTAAAGCGGCAGATTACTTCTCTTTCGTTCACACTTTCAAGAGTGGCTTCAAATAATACGGTTTCTCCAACAAAAGCAGATGCACAGTGCTGCACTTCAACAAAAGTACCGATGCCTTCCTCATTGTCTTCTTTCATGGCTAAAACAAACAATCTTCCGCACCATTCTGCATCGCGCGTAAGCGCAAACGTGGCATATACTTCATGCACTGTTCCGCTGTCAAATTGCGCCACATCATTTTGTTGCACCAACCGAATAAATTGTTGGGTATCGCCTAGTTGAAATTCAATTTTCACAAGGTCAAAGTTAGCATATTGTCTCAGATGCTTATACCACCATCACCGGGCATTTTGCATTGTGGCGCACTTCCGATATAGTTTCACCTAAAATGATGTCCATAATGCCTGTGTGGCCGTGTTGCCCAATCACCAAAAGCTCTGCATTTACTTCATCACAAATTTTCGGAATTTGCTTTTTAGGGTTGCCAAATCCAAGCTTTTCTACCACTTGGATATTTTGCTTGCGTAGGCTATCGCCATATTTCTTTAGTTCTATCCAATCCTCTCTGGTTTCTAAGTCTTGAATGTTTTTACCATAGCGTTTGGCGCCTGCCGTTTCAACTATATGGATAAGATAAAAAGTAGTGTTGGCGGAGCCTAAAGCCACCGCTTCGGTGATGGCGCGAACATCATTTGCTGTAAAGTCAACGCAGATAGCTACTCGCTGAAATTCTTTTTTGGTGATGGTTGGAATTATTGCGGCTTTGCCGTGCGGTAGTTGAGTGTCTTTTTGATAATTTTTGTTGGTGATGGCGTAGTATAAAATATAAACCAACAGCAACCCAATAGCTAAGACTAGAGGAATAATGATAAAATTAAAGATCCAACTGTACTGCGCCAGCGCGGTGTGCCATTTTATCAATGTATCGCCCACTAGTTTCAGATTTAAGCCCACAATGATGGCTGCCGACAGCCAAGCTAAAGACTTCACTTTCCAACCTATGGCAAAATTGCCCATTTTAGATTTGTCACTCACAAAATGGATGAGCGGAATGATGGCAAAACCTAGTTGCAGACTTAAAATTACTTGCGAAAAAATAAGCATATCGCCTACTTTGCTTTCGCCCAAATGATGAATAACCAAAACAGCCGGCACTACGGCAATCAGTCGAGTGATTAATCTGCGCAGCCAAGGCGCAATGCGCAAATCGAGATAGCCTTCCATCACAATCTGTCCGGCTAAGGTGCCGGTGATGGTAGAACTTTGTCCGGCAGCAATAAGTGCAATCGCAAATAGCGTGGGTGCAAGACTTTCGCCCAATAGCGGCTCTAACATTTTGTACGCATCTTGTATTTCTAAGATGTCGTGATAGCCGTTTTTGAAAAACACCGTTGCCGCCAAAATGAGTATTGAAGCATTAACTAAAAAGGCCAGATTGAGCGCAATTGCCGAGTCGAAAAAATTGTATTTTATGGCAGTTCTGAGACTAGCTTCATTCTTATTATTTCTTCGCGTTTGGACTAACGAGGAGTGCAGATAAAGGTTGTGTGGCATAACCGTAGCGCCAATGATGCCAATGGCAATGTATAGCGCTCCGGCATCTTTCAGCGATGGGATAAAACCGATAGAAAGCTCGCTCAAGTTAGGTTGCGCAAAAAACAATTCAACAAAAAAGGAAAGCCCGATTATAGCCACCAAGACCAAAATGAATGCCTCAAAGTAACGCATACCTTTGCTCTGCAAATATAAGATGAGAAACGTGTCTAACACCGCTAAACTCACACCCCAAATCAGGGGCAATCCGAAAAGTAAGTTAAGTCCAATGGCCATACCAAGTACCTCGGCCAAGTCGCAAGCGGCAATAGCTATTTCTGCCAAAAAGAAGAGCGGTAAGTTAACGAAACCGGGATACGTTTCGCGAGATGCTTGCGCCAAATCGCGCCCACGAACAATGCCTAGACGTGCGCTAAGGGTTTGCAATAAAAGCGCAATCATATTACTGAGCAGCAACACCCAAAGTAACGAGTATCCATACTTACTACCGCCCGCAATGTCAGTCGCCCAATTGCCCGGATCCATGTAGCCTACGGCTACCAAAAATGCCGGCCCTAAAAAAATAAATAATCGCTGGCGCCAAGTGTTTGCCTCGGTAGCATCTATGGATTGATGCACTTCATCTAGCGATGTATTTTTGTTCACTGCTTTAATTTTTAGACAAATCTAAAAATTTGTTGTGATATATGGAAAAAGAAATACTAAGTTTTTTTATTTCTTTTATGGTTCAATCAATAGTGATGGCTACGAAGAAAAAAATGACAATGCTTTGCCTAGGCGATTCATATACCATTGGCGAGGCGGTGCCGGCAACGCAAAATTTTCCGAATCAGTTGAATGGTTTTTTAGAGTTAAAAGGCTTGACCTTTGCTCCGCCTCAGATTATTGCAAAAACAGGCTGGACCACCGATGAACTGATGGTGGCCATAGCAGAAACTTCGACCAAACGAAAATATGATGTAGTGACGCTACTTATTGGGGTTAATAATCAGTATCGCAGCCGAACCATTGAAAATTATTTGGAAGAGTTCAATCGTTTGTTGCAAATCGCTTGGAAATTTGCGGATAAAAACCCGAAGCGAGTTTTTGTGGTGTCTATCCCCGATTGGGGTGTGACACCTTTCGCTAAACAAGACAAACGGACAACGCGGAAAATTTCTGCAGAGATTGATTTTTTTAATGCGGTGAATAAAAGTTTATCGAAATCTGCCGGTGTAAATTATTTGGATATTACGGCTCACTCGCGCAAAGCAAAGTTGGATAATAGACTATTGGCGGAAGATGGTTTGCATCCTTCCGGTTTGATGTATAAAAACTGGGCGAAGCGATTAGCCATGGCTATTAGTATGGAGTTAGCGACTACCCAATAAAAATATTTTGCGCAGCAATTTTGCTTAGGGTGACTTTGCGTTTTTTGTCCAGCAACAAACTCACTGAATTATCAAATTCGACAATGTCCACTAACTCGAGTTGGGTGCCGAGTTGGATTTGCAGAGAGTCTAAATGTTGCAATAGTTTTGAAGAGCTGTCTTTCACACCCACCACTTTGCCTTTTTCGCCTATTTTAAGTTTCGACAGCAAGGTTTGTTTTATAGGTTGAATTTTCCCGCTTGAGTCGGGTATGGGATCGCCATGAGGATCAAACTTTGGGTAACCTAAAAACTTATCGAGTTTATCTACTAATTCATCAGATTCGATATGTTCTAATTGTTCGGCCAAGTCGTGAATTTTATCCCAACTGTAGCCGAGTTTATCCACCAAAAAAACTTCCCAAAGACGATGTTTTCTAACTATTCGTTTGGCTGTTTTTTCACCTTCTTTAGTGAGGAAAACTCCGTGATATTTTTCGTAAGTGATGAGTTTTTTCTCTTTGAGTTTCTTCAGCATATCTGTCACAGAAGCCGCAGTGGCATTGACCGAACGAGCAATGTCATTGGTCGAAATGCTATCATCACCATCTTCCGAAAGATGGAAGATGGCTTTGATGTAGTTTTCTTCTGTGATGGTAAATCCCATTATTCGCTTTTAGCCGATCTAACCATTTTTTCTACCATATCCCACTGTTCGCTCGTTACGTCTTCAAACAAGTTGAATTCGCCAGCGCCTTGAAGCCACTCGCCACCGTCTATGGTCACCACTTCGCCATTCATGTAAGCCGAGTAATCGGACATTAAGTAAGCCGCAAGATTGGCCAACTCTTGATGCTCTCCGGCTCTGCGCAACGGCACTTGCTTTACTAAATCAAAACGCTCTCTAAACTCACCCGGCACTAATCTGTCCCATGCGCCTTTGGTAGGGAATGGCCCCGGTGCGATGGCATTCATGCGAATGCCGTATTTCGCCCATTCTACAGCCAATGAACGCGTCATAGCCAACACGCCTGCTTTGGCACAAGCCGATGGCACCACATAAGCTGAACCTGTCCAAGCGTAAGTGGTGACGATGCTCAACACAGTTTTATTTGTCTGTTTAGCCGCTATCCAATGTTTGCCCAAAGCGAGTGTGCAGTTGTAAGAACCTTTCAAAACAATATCTACAATCACATCAAATGCCTTATTGGACAAACGCTCGGTGGGCGAAATGAAATTTCCTGCTGCATTATTTAGCAATCCATCCACCTGACCAAAACGCGCCAAAGTGTCGGCTAACATTTTTTCCACTTCTGCATAATTGCGCACATCACATTGTACTGCCAATACTTTTCCTCCGGTTTCTGCTTCCAATTCCTCAGCGGTTTTTTGTAAAACATCGAGCTTGCGACTGCTGATGACCACGTTCGCGCCAAGTTCTAAAAAATAGCGAGTCATAGATTTGCCCAATCCCGTGCCTCCACCGGTCACAATGTAAGTTTTTCCTTTGAGCGCATCGGCTTTGAGCATTCCTTCTAAGTGTTTCATGGTTTATTTTTTAGTAGTTTAATATTGATTGGTATTTAATAAAACTAAGGTGCAGGCATCTTCCGTCAAAATGTTATTGGCATTGGCCAATCGAACTAACTCAGGGTTTTCTGTACCGGGATTAAAGATAATTCTTCTCGGTTGTGCTTCGATAATCTCTTGGTAGTAGTCGGGCTGAATTTTTGGGTTGATATAGAGTGTGATAGTGTCAATTTTTTCGCCTTTCGGAAAATCTTGAATGAATGAAATATCTACCACTTTACCTAGCTCTTTGCCTAACGCCAATACTTCATGCTTATATTCTCGCAACAAAGCTATTGCTTTGAACGAGTACCGGTCAGGATTGGTGGAAGCGCCTATGACTAGAGTTTTCATTTTTAACTTCAAAATTAAAATCCAAAAATTTCTTTAGTGCTCAGCTCTACAGGAGTGCCGAGTTGCTTTAAGTAGTCCATGTTAAGGTCTTCTTTTTTGCCTATCACTAAATAGGTGTATTGTTTCCCTTTGATATGCTCATTGAAAAATCCGGCTAAATCATCAATGCTCATGGTTTTTACTTTTTCATAAATGTCTTTACGAATATCGTAGTTCAATCCTCTTTTTTGCGCCCGCTCGTAAGCCGAGTAAATATCAGCGCGCGTGATCCAGTCGCTTTCTAGAGTTTTGATTACACTAGCTTTTGCTCCGTCAAATTGTTGTGGCACTTTCGGCATATTATTAAGCAAATTGCTGAGTTCGGAAATAGCTGTTTTCATTTTATCTGCTTGTGTACCCACGTAAGCGGTTACGAAGTGCGACTCATTCGCATATTGCGGCACACCAAAACTGCTGCTCACTGCATAAGCTAGCGCCATTTTTTCTCTAATTTCTTGGAACAAGATTGAAGATAAACCAGAACCAAAATAATCGTTGTAAAGGTAAAGATATGGGTAGTATGATTTGTTGAAAACCTCGTCTTTAGCGACCATCATTATCTCGGCTTGTTTCATTGGGAAATCGCAGAAATAAACGGTCGGTTTTTCAGGAGTAATCTCTTTGTATTTCACAGCGGTTGGATAATCTTTCAAGGTGCTATTTACTTTGTGCAATTGGTTTAGCACTTTTTGCACTTCGCTCAACTCTTTACTGCCATAGTAAAACACTTTGTGTTTGTGGCTACTCAATAATTTAATCATCGCTACTAGTGTTGCCGGTTTGATTTTTTTCAATTCATCTTCGCTTATAATGGTGTTGTATGGGTTATTGCTGCCATACTTAGCATAGTTCACCATGCCCGTGAAAAGAATTGCATTTTTATTTTTCTTTACATTCTCGCGGCTTTGCAAAATGTCCATTACCATCATTTGATAAACTTCATCATCTTGTTTCACATTGGCGAGCACGTGTTCAAAAAGCGTAATTCCTTTTTCGAGATTGGCTTCCAAACCGGAAAGTGAAATAGTGGCTCGATCGCGGCTAGCATCCACGCCAAAAGATAAGCCAAGTTTGTAAAACTCTGTTTTCAATTGCTCCGCTGAATATTTATCTGTTCCCAAATATTCTAGATAATCAATCGCTAATTTTAACTCACGAATGTTGTCTGTTCCCATATCAAAGATATAGCTCATCTGGAACGTATTGTTTACTTCATTTTTGATGTAGTCAACAGTTATGCCACCTTTTGCTAGTGCGCCTTTTTTGATGTCTTTATCAAAATCTATAAACTTTGGTTTTAGCGAAGGTTGTGGCTGTTCGTCCCATCCTTTTTTGAAGGATGAAATATCTTCTTTATTCATCACGACAGAGGTGATG
>CANGXE010000029.1 GCA_947457525.1 Bacteroidota bacterium
ACCTATGTTTGGTCAAATGGAACTACCACTACACAAACACTAGCTGTAACTGCCTCTGGCACTTATGCTGTAACTGTTACTGATTTCAATCAATGTACTGCCGCAGACAATATCACATTAGATATTCGCTGTTTGACTGTAGACGCAGTTGTAGCTGATCCACCAAGTGGTACAGTATTCTTAGGTCAGAATGCAGGACTAAATTCGCTAACAAGCTATAACAACGCTGGTTTTAGTTACTCATGGACGCCATCAACTTTCTTAGATGACTCTTCAAAACAATCGCCAAGTGTACAAGCACCGCAAATTACAACTACTTATTATGTAACCGTAGTTGACCTAGATAAAGGTTGTGTGGCCATAGATAGCGTTCGTTTGACTGTAGTTCCACCGGGAATTCCTCCTATGCCGAATGCCTTCTCACCAAACGGTGACGGTAGCAATGATACGTATGGTCCATTTATCCCTACAGCTCTTCAAGGTGTCTATACGGTAACAGAAATGCGTATTTACAATAGATGGGGGCAAATGGTCTATAATGGCACTGCAAATTGGGATGGTACATTTAATGGTGCGGTTCAACAAGTAGACACCTATATTTACTATATTACATTAAACGGTCCTGATCAATCTAACCCTAATGTGAATATCCCTTATAATTTACAAGGCTCATTTACATTATTACATTAGAATATTTCATAAAAAATATTTTCTTTGAACCCAATAAATAAAAACAAGCACATGAAACTAAGACTCTATGCACTCTTAGCAGTTGTTCTGAGCACATTTACAATCAATGCTCAAGACATCCACTTCTCTCAGTTCTATTCGTCTCCGCTGACCCTGAATCCAGCATTGACCGGAAACTTCAATGGATTTTACCGCATTACCGGTATCTATAGAAATCAATTTCCCGGATTGACTCAAAACCGCCCAGCTTTCTCTACTCCATCAGTTGGTGTGGATTTCTCTTTGTTGCGTGAAAAATTGAAAACAGGTGCCCTTGGTGTAGGATTAGTATTCTTCAATGACCAACAGAACGGCAAAACCTTCAATCAGAATCAAATTTTAGGCTCGGTGGCTTTCAATAAAAGCTTTGGCTCTAAATCTCAATTTCAGTTGGGTTTAGGTTTCCAAGGAGGTATTGCTTTAACTACGATGGATTTCAGCAAATTCCAATTTAATGATGGGTTTAATGCGGATGGCAGTTATGACAATACTTACAATGCAGAAACTTACAACGAAGGAAGTAGATTGAAAGGCGTTTTTAATGCCGGTATTTTTACAAAATTGGAATTCATTCAAGGTATGCGTTTTTACACCGGCTTCGGATTTAACAATGCTACTCGCTACAAGCAAAACTTTTTGGCTAACAGCACTGCCGAGTTTCGCTTGCCGTTCCGTTATACTTTACATGGTGGTTTTGAGTTTGACATCAAAGACAAATTGGTGTTAATCCCTGGGTTCTTGTTCCAATCACAAGCTAAAGCTCACGAAAGTAATTTTGGTTTGACCGCTGGAATTCACGTAGTGAAAGATCCTGCTAAACGGGCTACTTTGTTTTTAGGTTTATGGAATCGTGTAAACACAAAGAACTACACTATCATTCCTAAAGTAGGATTTGAATACAAAGGATTTAGAGCAGGTTTTGCTTATGATGCTCACTTGTTGCAACAACGCGCTGATAGAAAAAATATAGGTGGCGCATATCCACAAGGCTTTGAAGTTACATTAAGCTATATTGGTCAGTTGTTTATTCCTAAAGAAGATAACTACTTATTTAACCCACGTTACTAGAATAACAAAGCACAGTATCATAATTATATAACCCAAGAAAACTGAACATAATCATGAAATATTTCCTGACACTAGTGTTGATGCCGCTCATCATTTTTGCTCATGCGCAAGATGGTGGCAAACTGAAGAATGTACAAAAATATCCCAAGTTTAAATGGGGTAAGAAATTAAAGATTGCCAAAAAGAAAATGGCTGAAGGAAGCTACTACAATGCAGCTCAATATCTTGAAGATGTATACAAAGAGAAACCCGAGAAGTTGGAAGTTCCACATTTGTTAGGTGAGGCTAACCGTCAATTGCGCGATTATTCTGCCGCTGAAAAATATTACAAAGTTGTGGTAGACAAAGACGCAGCTAAATATCCTAATGACCAATACTACTTGGCTGAAATGCAAAAAATGAACGGCAAGTACGAAGAGGCTAAGAAAACGTTCGAGGCTTATTTAGGGGCAAAGGTTGATGAAGCATCTAATTTTAAGTCTTTAGCAAAGGTTGAAATACAAGGATGCGATTCTGCTTTGTTTTTGCTGCAGAATCCAACAAAGATTAAGGTAGAGAAAATTGAAGGGGTTAATTCAGCCATTCAAGATTATTCTCCAAAACCAACTAAAAATGGTTTAATCTATTCTTCACAGAAAACAGACACCGCGGTTAATATCACTTCTAATAAGTTTGATCATTACTCATCTATTTTTACCGCAGACAAAGCCGGTAAATCTTATGCTAACAAAACATTGTTACCCACTCCTCCGAATGATGAAAAACGTCACACAGGTAACGCTATATTAACTTCTGATGGTAATACAATTATTTATACTTCTTGTGGTCAGAACGAACTTTTGGGCAACCGTCTTGATTGTAAATTGATGAAAAGCACAAAAGAGAATGGACAGTGGGGAGAAGCAAAAGAATTGACAGGATTAAATGGTCCGGAAGGTACAACCACTACTCAGCCTGCTTTTGGAGTGGATAATGAAGGTAACGCTATCCTTTATTTTGTATCGGACAGAAGCGGAAAAGGTGGATTAGATATCTTTTATGCTAAAGCCAATAACGATGGTACTTACGGAGCTCCTCAAAATGCTGGTCCTGAAGTGAACACTGCAGGGAATGACATCACTCCATTTTATGATTTAAAGAATAAAACACTTTACTTTTCATCAAATGGTCATCCAACCATTGGAGGTCTTGATGTGTTTAAAATAACCGGAACACCTAGTACTTGGGGAAGTGTAGTGAACGCAGGCGTTCCTATCAACTCATCTGCCGATGACTTATATTTAGCTTTGGATGAAAAATCACAAAAAGGATTTATTGTTTCTAATCGTGTTGGTACAACATCTCCACGTGGTCAAACTTGCTGCGATGACATTTGGTCTGTGATTGTACAACGTGATGTTGTTGTAAAAGGTATTTATGTGAAAAGAGGCGATGCTACTAACACGCCTCTAGTTGGTGTTGATGCATCAATGTATAAAGTAACAGGCAACAATTTTGAGTTTGTACAAAATGCCATCACTACTAACGAGCCCTTCATTTTCCCGGTAGTTAGAAATACTTCATACAAGTTTAATGGTAACAAAGAAGGCTATTGGCCATCAATTGATAACTTGACAATTAGTGAAGATGAAGAGCGCGATACAATCGACCAAATCTTCTACATTGATCCAATTATCAAGAAAAAAGTTAGAATCCCTAATGTTTACTTCGCTTTTGATAAGAGTAATGTGATTGATTTCTACCAAAAAGAGATTGATAGTGTAGTCGCTGTCTTAACAGCTAATCCGGGATACTCTGTAGAAGTACAAGGTCACACAGATAGTAAAGGTACTGATGAGTACAACAACAAACTTTCGGAAAGACGTGCAAACGAAGTGAAAACATTCTTGGTGAAGAAAAAGAAGATAGCTGAAAATCGTGTTGTAGTTAAAACTTTTGGTGAAACCGCACCGTCTGTTCCAAACGAGTTACCTGGTGGCGAAGATGATCCGGAAGGACGTGCAAGAAACAGACGTGTCGAATTCAAAGTTATTCCTGACAAAGCAGACGATGCACCGGAATTTGAAAGCTATGGCACTGTAGTAGATAAAGTTAAGACCGGTCCGGGTTTCACGTACGGAAAGAAGAAATAATAAAATCAAAAAACCCCGACTTGTTCGGGGTTTTTTATTGCCACTAACATTTTGATTATCTGGTAAAGATATTCGTTATCTAGTTTCAACAATAGATAACAAATGTTTTTTTGAACAAGTCTATCTCTCACTTGTTTTTGATGTACTTTAGCCCGCAGAATAATCAGCTTTGTTATGAAACGAATTCACATCATTCTTTTGATAGTTGTTGCGTTAAGCATTGGAGTTATAATTGCTATGAGTGGGGATTATACCACTTATGCAGATTTCATTCAAGCCAAGCAGAAAGAAGGTAAAGCCGTAAATGTGGTAGGTTACTTGGTGAAAGAAAAGGAGATTATATACGACCCACAAACAGACCCTAATTTTTTTGCTTTTACAATGACAGACAAAGAGGGTAATGAGTGTAAAGTAGTTTACAAGGGAAGTAAGCCTCAAGATTTTGAACGTAGCGAACAATTGGTGGTGAAAGGTAAAATGGAAGGTGAAGTATTTAAATGTTCTGAAATTGCCATGAAGTGCCCTTCAAAATATGTGAATGACGAAATTCAATTGAATGAGAAGAATGAAGTAGTGGTACAAGCCGGTGCTTAGAGTACTTGCTTATTGTAAACGGACAAAATTACATTATGAATTTTTTAGTAGAGCGTTTTGGTGCCAATGGATATATAGGAGAGCACCTTTGGTTAGGTCATTTGGGGCACTTACTCATAGTATTAAGTTTTGTTGGCTCTTTGTTGGCGTTTATTGCCTACTTTGCTCAAGAGCTGAGCGGGAAACATAACGAGCCTAGTGGGTGGCGGAAAATAGCCCGCAGCGCATTTTACGTACACGGGTTCTCTATCATCGGAGTTTTTGTATTACTATTTATCATGATTTTAAATCATTGGTTTGAGTATCATTATGCTTGGCGACACTCATCTTTAGACTTACCATTAAAATATATCATTAGTAGTTTTTGGGAAGGACAAGAAGGTAGTTTTTTGCTTTGGATATTCTGGATTGTGTTGTTAGGGTTTGTGGGTATACGGACGCTCAAAAATTATGAAAGCGGGGTGATGAGTGTGATTTCTATCACTCAATTCTTTTTATCGAGCATGGTGTTGGGTGTTTATGTGTTTGGGTTCAAGCTAGGCAGTAGTCCGTTTATCTTGCTGAGAGTTCAAAATGATTTACGCGAAATGGCGCCTGTGGTTTTTTCAAATCCGGAGAACTTACTTAATTATCTAAGCTTCATTAAGGATGGACAAGGCTTAAATATTTTGTTGCAAAACTATTGGATGACTATTCACCCACCTGTTCTGTTTTTAGGTTTTGCCTCGGTTAGTTTTCCTTTCGCATTTGCGCTAACGAGTTTGTTGCGCAGAGATTGGGACGGTTGGTTGAAGCCAGCCTTACCTTGGACATTATTTTCGGTAGGTATGCTTGGTACCGGCATTTTGATGGGAGGCGCATGGGCTTATGAAGCATTGAGTTTTGGTGGATTTTGGGCTTGGGATCCTGTAGAAAATATGAGTTTTGTACCTTGGCTAATGGTAGTAGCCGGTCTCCACACTTTACTTGTTTATCGTCACACTAAACACTCCTTAACGAGTACCTACGTATTTTTCTTGTTGGGATTTATCACCGTACTTTATTCTACTTATTTAACTCGTAGTGGGCGACTAGGTGATACATCCGTACATTCTTTCACTGATGATGGTTTAGAGCCACAACTGTTAGCTTACTTCTTTTTCTTTATTGTTAGCTCATTTACTCTCTTAGCCATCCGAGCATTTAAAAAACAATTGCCGCGCCAAGAAAAAGAAGAAGAACTTTGGAGTAGGGAGTTTTGGATGTTCATTGGCACCTTAGTGCTTTTGCTTTCATCTGTTCAGATGATTTTCACGACTTCTATACCCGTTTGGAATTTGCTTTTTCATGATACATGGAAATTAATGACCGATAAACTTGCCCCGCCAGAAGATGCTGTGCAGCATTACAATTCCATTCAAATCTGGTTGGGGATTTTGATTGCCGGATTAACAGGGTTGGTGCAATATCTATCCTACAAAAGCGGACGAATTCCCAGTACAGCTAAGTGGGCAATCTATACTTTTTTAGTTTCCTTATTGGCTTCTTTTTGCGTGGCTTATGTTTTAGATATTTCTTTTACTCAACAGTATGTAATTGACTTGTCGAGGATTTCCGAAAGTTTGTTTTTGCGTTTTCCGTTTGTATCAGCTTATTTCTTGTTTTTGATTGCTGCCCTATACGCCACCTTTGGCAATTTGGGTTATTTAATTTTTGTATTGAAAGGAAATTGGAAATTGAGCGGAGGCGCAGTTTCGCATTTTGGATTGGGCATTTTTTTAGTGGGAGTGCTTATTTCCCAAGGAAAGAAAGAGGTCATATCTACCAATGGAGTAAATGCTAAAGATTTTGATCCCAAAGAGAGAGCAGAGAATATTTTATTGCTACGCGACAGTACCGACAAAATGGGCGAGTATTTTGTGACTTACTTCGGCCAAGACAGTGGTAACAATAGCACGTTCTACAAAGTTAAGTATGAGCTGAAAGATAAAGAGGGAAAAGTGAAGGATGAGTTTGTATTGGCACCTGAAGCAGGAGTGATGAAAGGCGGTAGTTTGAATTCAAATCCTGATACGAAGCATTATTGGTCAAAAGATGTGTTTACGCATGTTTCATCGGTGCCGGACAATTCTAAACTGAAAGATAGTGTGAGCATAGTAGAGGCCGCAGTAGGCGACACGCTTTATACCTCAAATTCTTATTTAATAGTTAATTCATTTACAGCACGTCCAGATATGCCTGCTGATTTTGATAAAGATGGAAAACTGATGGTGGGTGTGAATATTGCCGCTAAAACAACAGATGGCAAAAGTTACGATATTCAACCTGTTTTCATCATTGATACGAGAAACGACAATGAATTGAGCTCAAAGCAGAGTGAAGTCACAGAGCTAGGACTGAAAGTAGAAATCAATAAGATTAATCCGGAAACACAAAAAGTGTCCTTGCAATTAACTGAAACGGAGCGCCCCATTGATTTTATTATCATGAAAGCCATTATCTTCCCTTATATCAACTTAGTGTGGTTAGGTGGAATAGTCACTTTCCTTGGCGCATTTATTAGTGCATGGCGCAGGCGTAAAGATTAATTTTAAGGTTTCATTTTTTATGACCATTTTGCTTGTATGAAAATTATCGTGCTTGGTGCAGGAAATGTAGCTCATCAACTATCTTTTGCTTTCCAAAAAGCAGGACATGAGTTGTTGGCCGTTTACAACCGCTCTACTCAAAGTGGAGAAGCCTTAGCTCAGAAATTAGGGGTTCAATATATTACAGATATAGCTCAGTTACCGAATGCAGATATTTACTTGATAGCGGTGAAAGATGATGCCATAGAAGGAGTGGCAAAGCATTTGCTTTTGAATAACAAAATTGTAGCGCATACATCCGGTACAAAATCAAAAGATGTATTGAAAGGGCCATCTTCGAACTATGGCATTTTTTATCCTTTGCAAACCATGACAAAGTCAATTGCTTTGGATTTTGCTCAAGTGCCAATGCTTATTGAAGGAAGTAACGAAGCGACACACAGCTTACTTCAAGAATTAGCCAATACAATTTCGCAACAAGTATATTCAATCGATGAAACACAGCGCCAATGGGTACATCTTGCAGCCGTTTTTGCCAATAATTTCACTAATCATTTATATGGCATTGCTGAACACTTATTGCTTAAAAATGGAATAGCTTTTGAGTTATTGAAACCGTTGATTTTACGCTCTGTGCAAAACCTCGAGCAACAATCGCCTACTCAGTTGCAAACCGGTCCGGCATCAAGAGGTGATCAGCAAACTATAGATAAACATGTTTTACTTCTAGCAGATGACAAACGCTTGGCTGAAATATATACCATCCTCACGCAAAGTATTCTTTCGACAATGCACAACAAAGCCGTAAATTTGGCCAACGAACATCAAGCTCCGCGGAAAGACATTTAGCAAAACTTGAAAATCAATTTACTTTAGAGCCGTCAGTTTTTTTAAAATGAAAACAATGCTACTTTTTCTTCGATTGATCCGTGCGGTGAATTTATCGGTCATTGCCCTCAGCTTGTCACTTTTTTATTACCTGATTTTGGTGCCCGCACATAAGCATAAATTGTTTACAACACTTTTGCCTTTTACTAATACAGAGTTTGTATTATTCATCATTGCTGTACTTTGTATCGCAGCAGCCGGCAATATCATTAATGATTATTTTGATTTTGAATTAGATAAAGATTACAAATCGGAGCGGGCATTGCCGCAAGGTTTGTTTTCATTAGATGTAGTCATGTATTTACATGCAACGCTAGCTTTAACAGGCATAGGACTAGGGTTTTATTTGGGCTACAGTGTAAGCAACATAAATATTGGCTATTATTTTATCATTGCCACATTGTTGCTCTATGTTTATTCGGCTTACTTGAAGCGAGTGCCATTAGTAGGCAATATAGTTATTGCTTTATTGAGCGGATTTGTATTTGTCTTATTACTTTTATTCGAAGCTAACTTTTTGCGAATTATCACATTTGAAGGCGGGCAATATGTGTTGGACATGTTGCTCTGGCAAGGTAAATTTTATGGTGGGTTTGCTGTGCTAACCACATTAGCGCGTGAAATCGTGAAAGATTTAGAAGATCGCGAAGGTGATGCTGTTTATAAAATAAATACACTTGCTGTGCAGTTTGGCGAAGGTGTGGCAAAAGGCGTTGCCGGTCTGGTGATGTTGCTCACCGTGGCTGGTCTTTCATTTTTTATGTATAGTTTTTGGCAAGCGGGAGCATTACGCGAATTCTACTATTTACTAGCTTTGGTTGTTCTACCACTTCTTGTCGCATTAGTCTTGCTTTTTGGTGCAAATTCGACTACAAGTTATAATCGCATAAGTTGGTTACTCAAGTTTATCATGCTTACCGGCATATTGTCAATGGCAGCTTTTTATTGGTTTAACTTACCTCAGCAATCATGAAGATAATTTTAGCTTCAAAATCGCCACGAAGAGCTGATTTACTCAAGATGGCAGGTATTTCATTCGTGGTTAAATCGAAAGACGTGCCGGAGGTTCATCCAAAAAATTTTTTGCCGGATGAAATTCCTGCATACTTAGCTCGCCAGAAAGCTGGGGCATATCGAAATGAGATTTTGGAGGATCAATTGGTGATAGGAGCGGATACCGTGGTTATCTTGGGAGATGAAATCTATGAGAAACCGCTTGACCGTGAAGATGCGATAAAAATGTTGAGTGCATTGAGCGGGAAAACTCATCGTGTGGTGACAGGTGTTTGTTTGCTGTCAGCTAAAGAAGAAATTACTTTTAGCGACACTACTTATGTGACGTTCAACTCGCTAACACCAACGGAAATCGCCTTTTATGTTGACCATTTTAAACCTTATGACAAGGCCGGTTCGTATGCTTGTCAAGAATGGATAGGCGCAGTAGCCATTCAGCGTTTTGAAGGCGATTATTTTAATGTAGTGGGGTTGCCAGTCAATCGAGTATATCAAGCTTTGAAGAAACTTGGTTACTCTGTTTTATAGTATTCATTACGAACATTTTATCTTTCTGTTTGTTAAGTTCGGTCATGGGAAAAAGTTTGACAAAAAAAGTGGTAGTTATTGGCTCAGGTGTGGGTGGATTGGCAACGGCCATTCGAATGGCTCGAAGAGGTTATGAAGTACAAGTGTTTGAAGCGAACCCAAGTTTTGGAGGCAAGGCAACAAAGATTGAGCAAGACGGTTTTTTTTGGGGGTTTGGACCTTCATTGTTTACATTTCCCGAATTGTTGGATGAGTTGTTTCTCCTCTGCGGACGCCAACCGAAAGATTACTACAAGTATCATCGCATTGACCCAATATGCATTTATTTCTATCCGGACGGCACACGATTAAGCGCATATGCACAGCCTGAAAAATTTGCGAAAGAGGTAGAGGAAAAAACAGGTGAACCGGCCAGAAATATTTTACATCACCTGCAACATATAAAAAAAGTATATGATTTGACTAAGTCCATATTTTTGTTCAAATCTGTCCATAAAATCAAAACCTATTTGAATTTTGATGCGCTGAAAGCATTATTCAAAATCGGAATGGTGGGTATTGATAAAAACATGAACAAAGCAAACGCCACAGACTTTAAAGATCCGCGCGTGGTACAATTGTTTAATCGCTATGCTACTTATAACGGCTCTGATCCTTATCTGGCGCCAAGTACACTCAATGTAATTGCACACCCCGAATACAATGAAGGCGGCTATTTCTTAGATGGAGGAATGCCTGATTTGTCCAGAAGTATGCATCAGTTAGCCACGGAACTTGGCGTTAAGTTTTCTTTTAATTCTAAAGTGGAGAAAATTGAATTACAGAAAGGTAAAGCCAAAGGCGTGTGGGTAAATGGGAATCTACATGAAGCAAATGTAGTGGTGAGCAATATGGATATCGTCTATACCTACAAAAAGTTATTGAGCGGAGTAAAAGAACCCAAGCGAATTATTGAACATCCAAAATCTACCTCTGCGTTGATTTTCTATTGGGGAATAAACAGAGAGTTTCCGGAGTTAGACTTACATAACATTTTTTTTAGTGCAGACTACGCTAAAGAGTTTGATTATTTGACTAATAAAAAGTCAGTTTGCGAAGACCCAACAGTATATGTATTTATCAGCAAAAAGTATCAACCCAAACACGCTCCGGTAGGTGCTGAAAATTGGTTTACCCTCATCAACGTACCGCACGATGCCGGTCAAAACTGGGACGCTATAATTACTGAAGCGCGCAAAAATATTTTACAAAA
>CANGXE010000030.1 GCA_947457525.1 Bacteroidota bacterium
TACATCATGTAAGCACTGATGTCGGTAGTGTTTTGGTTTTGTTCAAACTTGATGTTGCTGCTGTTGAAGAACGAAAACTCGGTACGATTTCCGTCTATGTTCAAGCCATATTTCAACTCTCCGTTTTTGATAAAGTAGGCGAAGTCCATGCCGATGTCAAAACCACCAATCAAACTCTTGCGCGGACGGTTGTCGGCTTCGGTCAGGTTGATTTCGTATTGCGAGTAGCTGAAGTGGGTGTTGAAATAAAGGTTAGAGTTTTTCGGCACGGCCAAAAAGTTGAACCCAACGCCAAAGGTGTTCCAACCATACTTAGCCGCATTAAAGCGAGCATTGTCGCGAAAGTTGAAGCCGCTGATGGTCATCTTGCTGCCCGCCTTGCCGGTGAAGAGCGTAAACTTGCCATAGATGTCAACGAAAGAATAAGGCAAACCTTCCTTGCCCGCATAAGGATAAAGAGCCTTAGAGGTGCGGTCGAGGTAAGATACTTTAGAGCTGAGGATGAGCGAGGCACTGGTGTTTTTGTCTTCTTTGATTTTCAATACAGGGATTTCGAGCAAGGCATGCGCCATAAACGGACTGGCCCCTACTTTGCCGCTCACTTTTTTGCGATTACCGTCTTTGGTCGTCACGTCTACCACAGCCGACACCCTTCCGCCATATTGAGCCGGGAAACCTCCGGTGTACACATCCACGTTTTTAATCACATCGGTTTCGAATACGGAGAACAAACCAATGGAGTGAAATGGATTATAGATGGTGATGCCATCTAACAAAAAGCGAGTTTGAATAGGCGTTCCCCCGCGGATAACCACCTGTCCGCCTTGATCACCTGTAGACACCACGCCCGGCAACACTTGCAAGTATTGCGCAATGTCCGGCTCGCCACCCACGGTGGGCATTCGTTTCAGCTCTATCTGCCCAACAGAAGTCACCGACACACGCGTTTCGGTTTTGCGTTGTTGTTTTTCTGCGCTGATTTCAATGTCTTGCAGTTCCACCGACTTGGTGCTTAGAAATATCTTTAAGTTGACCGTTTGGTTTTTCTTCACCGTCACCGACTGCGTTTGTGGCTCGTAGCCAATGTATGAAAAGCGCAAGTTATAAGTGCCCTCGGGCAGGTTAGGAATGTAGAAAAAGCCTTGCTCGTCCGTAGCCGCCCCAAAGTCCGTGCTGTCTACTTTCACCCCTGCGTAGGGAATGCCCTCCGCATCGGCTTTGTCAAAAATAAATCCTTTGATGGCGCCTTTTTGGGCGTAAGTGGTCAATGAAAAAGTAGCGAATACGAGGCAAACGAGCAGTCTATACATGGTCTAAATTACGAGCCGGAAAAATAATCAGAAATTGAACTTGTGCGATGTTTTTTTGCCGTAGGCTTTTTTACATTAGCCGCCAAACCACCCACAGCTATGCGCGCACTCGGAGTATTAGACAAAATGCAAACCTCTTACATATCGCCCGTTCAATATTTCTTGAACTTGGGCAGCGACAAAGTGGCGGTGAATGAGTTGATTGGGTACAAGTTGCAGTTGAAATGGACCGGGCGGTTGTTTTGCACCGTTTGCGGCAAAAAGTCGAACAAACTCTTTGGCGAGGGAATGTGTTACCCATGTTTTGCCAATGCGCCCGACAATGCGGAATGTATTCTTCGCCCCGAACTGTGCGAGGCGCACCTCGGCAAAGGCCGCGACCCGGACTGGGAAAAGCGAAATCACTTAACTAAACACTACGTTTACCTGGCACTCACCAACACGGTGAAAGTGGGCGTGACCCGCGATGGGCAAATTCCGACACGATGGATTGACCAAGGTGCTTTTCAAGGCATTATTTTAGCGGAAACGCCTTACCGCAGATTGGCGGGAGAGCTGGAGGTGGCGCTTAAACCACACTTCACCGACAAAACCAATTGGCAGAAGATGTTGAAGAATGAGCAAACCGATGGGCTGGATTTATTGAACGAGAAGGAGCGTTGCATTCAACTTATCCCCGAACTGTTTCGCGAGTTTATTAGCGACAACAACGAAATCGTTCAATTGGATTATCCGGTGAATGAATATCCTTTAAAAGTGACCTCACTATCCTTTGAAAAAACACCCACCATTGAGTTACCATTGATGGGTGTACGAGGACAATACTTTATTTTTGAAGGAGGACAGGTGATCAACATTCGCAGTAAAAGCGGCTACGAAGTAGAGCTTATAGCTTAATAGCGCCAAACACTTTATCAATAATGCTGCTGGCTTGTCCGCCCGGGTCTTTGCGGATTTTAGCTTCTTCTTGCGCCACCATCACGAATAATCCTTTGATGGCTGCACGAGTTACGTGGTCGGTTAAGTCGGTGTTTATTTTGCGCACGAAGGGGATTTTGTTGTAGCGAGTAGTCACTTCCGTCCAGAGCTTAGTAGTCATGGTTTTATCCAAAGCCGATTTGATAGACGGATGGAAGGCGGTAACTAAACTTTCGGTAGCGGTGTTTTGCAAGAACTGTGTGGCGGCATCGGGTTGTTGATTGCCAACAATTTTAAGCGCATCGTTGATGGTCATTTGCTTGATTGAGTTCAAGAAGATAGGGCCGGCTTGTTTGGCGGCTCCTTCCGCAGCGCGGTTCATGCTTTGAATGAGTTTGTCAATCGTGCTGCCCATCCCAATCTGGCGCATGGTGCTTTCCACTTGCTTCACTTCGGCAGGTAAAAGGATTTTGATTAATTGGTTCTTGAAGTAACCATCCGTTACGCTCACTTTGTTTACTCCGGCCATCACGCCTTTAGAAAGGGCTTCTTTGATAGCGCTTGCGGCATCTAGGTTAGAAATGCCGGCCAATGTGCTGTTGGTGGCAGTTGATGTTGTGCCACTACCCATCGAGCCTTTTCCGGAACCTGTAGTTGTTGTAGTAGGAGCAGGGGACGTGGTAGTAGTTGTTGTGGTGGTAGAGCCGGTACTTGTTTTACCTCCACCGATGGTTGGTTTTTGCGCTGTAGCAAATACGGTAATAAACAAGGTGGCGGTCAATAAACTTTGACGAATGGTCGTTTTCATGGTTTTATAGTTTGGCGTTAGAATTTCAACAATGATGCCAAATAAATTGATTTTAAATTAGAGCGCCTATTGTTGAGTGTCAGACTGAGCCTAAATCATTTTATCTAGATAAGCTTTAAGTCAAATCCAACAGATTTTAACCCAAAATAAGAAAAGTGACTTGTTAAGGTATAAATTTCGGATTATTAATAAATGAATAATCCGTCAGCGATTTGAGGAAATTGACTAGGTCAGTTTTGTCTTGAGCAGTGAGATATAGTGGTTTAATCAAAGAACTTTTGTTGAAATGACTTTTGCCACCGCTGTTGTAATGTTCCACAACTTGTTCGAGTGTAGCCATGCTTCCATCATGCATATAAGGAGGGGTCAGTTCTACGTTACGTAGTGTGGGCACTTTGAACTTGCCATCGTCTTGATACCTAACAGTAACTCTTCTACGCCCTAAGTCTGTATAGATATCATAGATGCCATTATTTTCAAACTTGTTGTTCGTAAAGTTAAACCCTGAATGGCATGTACTACATTTTAAGTTGTCGCTAAAAAATAAATCTCGTCCTCTAACCTGGCTGCTCGATAACGTTTGGAGGCCTTGGTAAGTTTCTTTGTCATATGCCGAATTGCCACTAATAAGCGTTCGCTCGAAGCTAGCTATTGATTTTAAGAGCAAAGAAAGTTCAGGCTGAGTTCCAAATACTTCAAAAAATAGTTTTTGATATGACTCATTTCTACTAATTTTTTCGATGACCACCTCTAAATTTTCATGCATTTCAAACTCTGCTGTGATTGGTGCTATGGCTTGGAGTTCCAAAGAGGGCACACCACCATCCCAAAAAAAAGAAGCATTGTAAGCTACATTTACTAAGGGCATTGCATTTCTAAATCCGATAGAGTCATCAACTCCTTTGCTAAAAGCTTTATCATCGCTGAATGCTAAACCAACTCGATGGCATGAGCTACATGATATTGTAGAGTCTTTTGATAAAATAGGGTCAAAAAACAATTTTTTACCCAGGGCTACTTTTTTTTGTGTAAGTAGATTATCTGAGGGAATATAAGGCGTTGGAAATCCTTCTGGTAAATCTAACGCATAAGGAGGGTCAATGATACTTGTGTCATCTTTGTTACATGCCACCAGCAAAAGTAACATCAATGAAAATCCAGAAAGAAAGACTTTAGTTATTTGGTGCACCGGCTTCAATCCAAGTTTTTACCTTTTCGATATCGCAATTTGTCAAACTACCACCTTGAGGCATTTTTTTTGCGCCTGTGGCTGTAGTGAGAGATACGTAAAATACATCATTCAAACTGGTAGAATAAGCGGCAACTTGTGCATGGGTTTCTAACACTACTCCACCGAGTGCTGAGCCGCTGTTGTGGCAGTTCATGCAATTATCGTTAAGTATACTGCGAATAGTACTACTGTAGGTAACCGAAGTCGTATCGCAGGTTGTTTTCTTATCTTCCTCTTTGGCGCAAGAGTTTAAAAGAACCAACAATAGCAATAAGTAGTTTACATTTTTCATGGTTTGTGAGTTTAGGTTAATAAATTCTCTCCCAAACAATTTGTTCGGGAGAGAAAATGTTCATTTATTGTTTGATAAACTTGGCCGTAGAGGATATACCTTCCGATTCCAAATGAAGAAGATAAAGCCCTTTAGCAAAGCTGCTTACATCTAAACTGTGAACTATTTTACCGGAAAACGGCATCACTTTTTCTTGCCACACTCTTTTGCCGTCAAGTGAAGTAACGGTCAGCGTAAAGAGTTGATCGGATTTGACTTCAGTAGAAATGTTTAACCTAGATGTTGCTAACGAAGGATAAACGCGCAAATCAGCAACTTCTACATTGTCGCTTGAGGTCGTTAGGCCGGTGGCTAGGTCAAGTGTGTTGTAATATACTTTATCGCCACTGGTTTTCCCATTTCCGTTAGCCACAACGAATGTTGCATATACTTTAATCTGTTGGTTAACATCCTGCGGAGCAACCCATTTTGCTTTCCATTCTTTAACACCAACAGGATTAGCTACTATAGCGTTTGGTACGGCTTGTCCAGCTGCGTGGGTGATGTAGTAATTAGTGTCTACAGGAATGTTGTTTACTCGTTGGGGAGAAGTTTGAATACTTGTTATGGTATCTCCTTTTGCTAAAGTACCGACAGATGAAGTGTCATTAGATCCCCAAACCATAGCTTTAAATCCAAACACATCTTTGCTCGGATGAAATACTTTGAAGGTGATTTCATATTCCTGACCCGGCTCGATATTTCCGTAAGGTATGTTGGAGGTTATTTCACTACCTCCGGTTGGTTCATTGATTGGTGAGCCTTGATGACATCCCGATGCGGCACAAGTAGCCCAAGGGGAGAATGTGCCCGATTTTTTTGGAGCTCCGGTACTTTCACCAAAACCACCACTTTGAAAGGTGAATGCTTTGTTGGTATACATCAACAGTGCGACAACAGCCACCAGAGCGGCTGATAGATATGTTTTTTTCATAATGCTCTAGGTTTAGTTGATAATTTTAAATTCTTTCAAATCAACCGCAGCAGCACTATTGGCAAAAATCTTGTCGCTGAGTTCTCCTCCGTGTACTTGCACCGGGTTAGCTTTGCCCGGTTGCGCTACGAAGCTGTATTTTGAACCATCCGTGTTGGTCAACAAGGCGTTTACATCATACTCTAAAACTATGCGAGTTGTTTTGCCGCTTTCTACTTTAATACCTTCTCTGGATGAAGCCAATGCCATAGAGCGGAAGTTGTAAACCGATGAACGGTAATCTAACCCAATGGATAAATGAACTGGCGTGTTAGGCGCTCCCACATCAGTGGTTCCGTTAATTACTAAAAATTTGAAGCCTGAATTCCAACTCCAATACATACCATTTTTAGCGTTTAATGGAAAAGGGTTTGTACTAATGTCTGCCATGTTATAAGCTCTGGGCACTTTGATAGCAAAACGAAAGTCTGCATATTCACCTGCATCTGCTTGCACAGTGAGCTTATATGCTTGAGTTCCAAAACCGGCATCAAAATTTGGCTTTGAAAAATCTATTAACCACACACCGTTTTGAGATGAATCCGTGCTAAGCGAAGTAACCTGCTTTTCAGTGGAGTTCATCATGGCAAATGCCACTTCATTTACGTAAAATTTGAAATCTTTAATGGTGAAATTTTCGCCCGCAGGTGTTACAAACCCCTGATTTAACACAAGTGGTTGGTTTCCTATTTTTGGAACAAATACAATTTCTACATTCCCTTTTGGAGTAGTTGGTGTGGCTTTGTCGTCTTTGTTGCAAGAAGTTACTCCAAGTATTAATAGTGTTATTGCGATAAATAAGTTATATTTTTTCATTTTATTTTTGATTTGAGATAAGTGAATAGAATATAGCATCCCTTGAGATGTTATAAAATTATTTTTGAAAGATGTTGTTTGATCTATGACTTTGGTGGCTCAAAGTCTACGAAAGCATAGTTTGCACAATATGGTTGCCCAATTTTGGCTACTATGTTTCTTTGGAAGTGAAATGAAGGATGATTTAAATTCGCAATTTTTGATTCAAAAAACTCTTCGGCTTTTGAGAGTTTTTCTCCACTTTTTTCAGCGTTTTCTTCTGTCTTTTTAAGCTCTTTTGCCAAGTAACATTTACCATCACATTTCAGTTCAGGTTTGTTTTTATTGATGCACAACTGCTCAACAATTTTGCGCTTTTGGATGAGGTAGTTTAAGTGTATGAATGTAGTACCAGTGCTGTTAATTAGCACTGAAAAGATTACAAAAATACAAGTGTAAAAACGCATAAGATTGCAATTATAAGCATAAGCGACTGATATTCCAAAAGAGAAAATTTATAACGTGATAGTGTCAGGGATTTAACTGATTTAAGACCTATATTTGCAAAAAAAGGAAACAGTTATGTTAGTAAAAGTCAATACCGTTTTGTTGGTGGTTTTGTTGGGCGCGATGGCTTGGTTGGCGGTGCAGCAACAAAAGTTGGAGGAGAGAATAGTACAAGCCGAAGCGAAAAACACTTCTCCGATTATCACCACAATACCGGCTACACCTGCCGAGGGCGCCAGTCCGTTTGATAATCCAAACACCGATCCAATGGCCAATATGCCGGAGAGCACGGTTCAACTTACTCGCGTTAAATTCAAATCGACCAAGTTAGATTTGGGTAAAGTGATGCAAGGGCAAAAAATAAGAGGCGCATTTGAAGTGACCAACATTGGCGATAAGCCCTTGACTATTCTTGGTGCAGAAGGTTCTTGTGGTTGCACAGTGCCTTCCTACAGCAAAGAACCTATTGCTCCGGGTAAATCCACGAAGATTGACATTGAGTTTGACAGCAGCGGCAAGATGGGCGAACAATCCAAAACAGTGAATGTGCGCATGAACACAGACGTCATCAATTATGAACTCATCGTCAATGCGACAGTCATCCCTACTGATAATTAAATGGCGAGAATTCTAGCTTTCGATTTTGGCTTGAAGCGCGTGGGGGTAGCTGTGAGCGATCCTTTGCAGATTATCGCCAACAGTTTAGAAACCGTTCCTACCCTGGTGATTTATGATTTCATCGCTAAATATTTGAAAGCAGAAGAAGTGGAATGTTTTGTGGTGGGTTATCCTTACAACAACTACAGCGGAGAGAATGAAGTGGCAAAATATGTTAATCAGTTTATTGCCAAACTAAGCAGTATGTATCCCGATAAGCCCATCCATAAGATAGACGAACGTTTTACTTCCACTATGGCTAAACACACCTTACTATTGAGCGGAGTGAGCAAAAAAGAGCGCCAGAAGAAAGAAAACACCGATGCCATTGCCGCCAATCTTATCCTTCAAACCTTCATGGCGAGTAAGCATTGAGCAAATTCACTTTTGGCTATTTGACCGCTAATGGCGTTATTTGGCAAAACTTTTAGCACCCGATATGATATTCCCGATTATAGCCTATGGCGACTCTGTGTTGCGCAAAGTAGGCGAAGAGATTACGAAAGATTACCCTAACCTCACGCAGTTGATTGCCGATATGTTTGACACCATGGAGCGTTCGAAGGGGGTGGGCTTGGCGGCTCCGCAAATCAATAAAGCGATACGTTTATTTATCATCGACAGTCAGAAAATGTATGATGAAGGCGATAAAGAAACAGGCTTACGCGAAGTGTTTATTAATCCAACCATCATTGAAGAAACCGGAAAGATTTGGGCTTATGAAGAAGGCTGTTTGAGCATTCCCGGCATACGTGAAGATGTGTATCGCCACGAGAAAGTTAAGTTGGAATACTACGACCAAAACTTTAAGAAACACACCAAAGAATTTTCGGGCATGACGGCTCGTGTCATTCAACATGAATATGACCACATCGAAGGAAAACTTTTTGTGGACCATTTAAAACCCTTGCGCAGAAGTTTGCTTAAAGGGAAGTTGGAGAAGATTAGCAAAGGCATAGTTAGTGTAGATTACAAAATGAAATTCCCGAAGTAAACTTCGCTACAAACCTTTTTCATGAAATACATTTCCACCTTAGTTATCTTGTTTTCGCTCTTTACCTCCAAAGCACAATGTGTGGTAGATACCAATTTATTGGTTCCTGGTTTTTATCCAGACACGGGTAGCTTTGTGAAACCGATTTGTGCGGGGTCAAAATATGAGGACTATATTCAAATCTATAACCCTTCTTTTGTATCGGTGAGTTCGGGTGTTTATCCGGTGAACTATGTTCAATTGGATTCTATTCCGGCTTTGCCGCAAGGTTTAACTTATACCACCAACCCGAGCAATGGTTATCTAGTAGGCGGAGAGCGTGGTTGCATCACCATTTCGGGCATTACTAACCTGCCTGCCGGCAACTACGAGTTTACTATTTATTACACCGCCAACTTTACCGCCTTTGGCAATGCACTTTCTTTATTGTTCGTTGCGCCTTACAAAGTGCAAATCTTCAACGGAGCGCCTGTGTTTTCATCCAAAGTAGATACGGGTTGCGCGAGCTACGGATATGCCTTGAGTAACCGCACGGTTTTTAATAGCGGAATTTACAACGATACTTTAACCGCTTCGGGTGGGTGTGACTCTATTGTCACCATAGATTTATTCGTTCGCGATTTTGATACTACGGTGGTGTTGTTTGAGCAATCGCTCATTGCTCCAAACGGTTATGCCAATTACACGCTTTATAGTTGTGGCTCTACTACGCCTATACTAATACAGAGCTCCAACATATTTTTGCTTACTCAATCGGGTAGTTACTTTATGGCTTATGCTAATCAGTTTTGTTCCTTTGCTTCGCGCTGTTTTGATTTTGTGAGCACAGGATTGAACGACCTTGACTATGCCGGGTTCAATATTTATCCTAATCCTAATGCAGAGCGAAACTTGACGATAGAGTTTGCCACCAGCACTGCGGCTAAACAAGTTACTATCATTAACCTAAACGGACAAGCTGTTCTGTCGGCATCGGTGAGTGGAGAGAAGACTATGTTAGAGGTAAGCGCTTTGGAAGCGGGTGTTTATTTTTTGCAAGTGCAATCACCTTTGGGGAAAGCCGTTCGCAAATTGTTGCTGTATTAATTCGCTGCTAGTTCCAATAAGAACTTCAACGTATCCACTCCGTCTGCATAGTCACTCAAGCCGGGTTGCTGAGTGTGGCCAAAAGGAATAGGAGAGAAGCCATCAGTCAAAGCCGATTTTCGGCTCACTACACATTGTATTTTATCCTTATGCATTAGCATTTTGGCTTGTAGTTCTTCAACATTCTTGTAGGTTTCGTAATGCAACACCGAGATAGGCGAAGCCAAACTTTCATTTTCGCTAATCATCAAGAAGTTGTTCGACAAATGCGGCACACTGTTCATCAGCAACAGCGTTCGGTTGTAGTCATAGTTGTTCATGTATTTCGTGTGATGATGCAGCCAAGCGAAATCGTTTTCGATGGCTTCGAAGAAAGCATTGAACACATATCCTTCGGGTACAAATACCTTCGACACATTTCGGCAACCAAACCCAAAGTAGGTGAAGATGTCTTTGCCCAATGCGTTGAGTTCTTCTTTCATTTCTGCGCCTGTGAGCACCGCTACACTGTTTCTATTTTTGCGCAACACCTTAGGGTGGTTTCTAAAGTAGTATTCAAAATAACGGTTGGTGTTGTCGCTGCCGGTGGCAATCACTGCATCAAAATCTTCCAGTTTATCCATCAAAGTGACTTGCTCGTTCAGTTGCTTGTCTTTTTGCGCCATTAAGGACAACAGATAAGGAAACAACACATCGTCTTTGCTTGATAACTTGATTTTTAATTTGCAGCCTGCCACATAGCCCACCAGAAAATCGTGAAAGCCCACGAGCGGCACATTTCCCGCAAAGATGAGCCCCAGTGTTTTGTTCACCGGATGAAGTTCATATTGACTTAACCAAGCGTTCAGCTTCGCTTCGTCCAGCATAGTGGTGCGAATGGCGTCCACTGCTTCGGTCAAGAAAGGGATAGTAAACCAAGGGTTGCGGTTGTAGGCCAAATCTATCTTGTCGGTCAATTCTTCGTTGGGGCTAAGCGCTCGGCCTAGAGCGATCAAATCCTGCACTCGGTTCATTGTCTATAATTTTAGAGCCGCTAAAATAAGATTGTTGCTTGTTGAAAATATAATCCTTATCCACCCGCCAAATCTCTCTTTATTAGCTA